>CAKSHG010000035.1 GCA_934456315.1 uncultured Oscillospiraceae bacterium
CTACATGCTTATTTACATATGCGATGATTCAAGGGCAGACCAGCTGCGGCTGGTACACAACATAGAGAGCTACGCAAAGGAAAAGGGCGCGTCCGTCACGGTGAAGGTGTTCGGCAGCGCGGACGAGCTGCTCCGGGAATACGAGGCCTCGCCGGAAAAGCCCGCCGTTATCTTCCTCGACATCTACATGGACGGCACCAACGGCATGGACGCCGCTGAAAAGCTCATCGACCTCGGAATGGAAAACGGACTGGTGTTCACCACCTCCTCCGAACAGCACGCCGTAAAGGCGTTCAGCATAGGCGCGGACGGTTATCTCCACAAGCCGTTCACCCATGAGGATTTCGTCCGGGCAATGAAAAGGTTCAGCCGCCTTTTCGAGGAGTCCCGCCGGTTCATCACCGTCATGCAGGGCCGCGAGGAGGTCAGCATTTACCTGAACACGCTGCGGTTCGCCGAATCAGCCGGGCACGGAACCGTGCTCCACACCTCCGCTGGGGAGGTCAGGGTGTATTCCCCGCTAAGCAGCCTTTTCGGTCAGCTCGCGGAGGAGCCAGACTTCCTGATGTGCGGCAGGAGCTACATTGCGAACCTCTCCGCCGTCGAGGATTACGACCAGGATTCCGGCGAGCTGACGTTCCAGGGCGGGGAATCGCTGATAGTTCCGGTAAGACTGCGCCGCTCCGTCAGGGATCAGATAAAATCCCCCGGCGGCAGATCGGAGGGCTGACATGTACGCGATATTCTGCGGCGTCCATATCGTCGTGCTGGCTGGAGTCGCGATACTGTTCCTGATGTGTATCAGGAACACCACTTCCCCGGCTAAGCTGTCGTTCATGCTGACCTGCTTTTCGCTGTTCATTCTAATCTTCGGAATGTACCTCGAAATGCTGGATTCCGACACCACCCAGGAGGCTATACTGGCGCTGAAAATGCAGTATATCGGCATGTACCCGTTCTCGCTTTCGCTGCTGTATTTCACCTCCAGCATGGGCGGATTCAGGGTGCCGAAGCCCATGTGGATAACGCTCGGCGTGCTTGACTCTGCAAGCTTCATCGCCATGCAGACCACAGCGACCACTCCGGAAAAAAACCACGGACTGTTCTATTCCTCCATGAAAATAGAATACGACGGTATCTATTCCCGTATCAACGTCGGAAAGGGTCCGTTCTGGTTCATCACCTATTCAGTCATTCTGTTCATAATCATCTTCATCATCGTGAACCTCATTCAGGCTCTCCGTAAGACCGGGAACAGGATACAGCACCGCCGCATCGCGCTTATCCTCGGCGGTATCTCCGCGATGGGCATCGAGCTTGTAATGAAATGGTGCGGGCTGTTCGGAAGCTACAATCCGTTCGCATTCGGAGCGTTCGTGCTGGTGTTCTGCATGTACGAATCCATGATACGGTACGGCTACTTTGCCTCGGTGGTTTCCGCCCCGGCAAATGTTCTGGATTCCGGCGACGAGGGCGTTGTCATGCTGGACGAACACGGCGGGCTGATATACATGAACGCCACCGCGAAACGCATTCTTCCGGAGCTTTCAGAGATGAAAACCGCGTCCAGTCACGCCATTGTGAAGGAGGCTCTCTCCGGCGAAGTAAGCACCGTCAGCATAGGCGGCAGCGTCTACGAGCTGCGCGCGGAGCGTATCCAGGAGTTCAGCTCGCCCTGCGGGTACGTCATCTGGCTCATCAACATGACGAAATACCAGCAACGGCTTGACGAGATAAACGCCGCCAACGCCGCAAAATCTGAATTCCTCGCGCGAATGAGCCATGAGATACGCACCCCGATAAACACGATGCTCGGACTTAACGAGATGGTCATGCGAACCTCCTCGAACCCGGAGGTGCAGGAATACTCCGCTGATATAGCCGACGCTGGCGGCATGCTGCTGACCCTTATAAACGAGATACTTGACATCTCCAAGGCGGAATCCGGAATGCTGACCGTTGAGCGCACAGAATACGATACGCTGACGCTGTTCCGTGAAATACGCCTGCTGGTGGTGCAGAAAGCGGAGGAAAAGGGGCTGGAGCTTGACTTCCGCATAAGCCCGGAGCTTCCCCGCAGGCTGACGGGCGACCCGGCGCGTATCAAGCAGATGGCGGTCAACCTGCTAACCAACGCGGTGAAATACACCCAGACCGGCTTTGTCAGGCTGACAGCGGAGATGGACGGCGGCACCATGGTGCTGACGATAGCCGACAGCGGCTGCGGCATAGCGCCGGAGAAGCTGCCGCTGATATTCAACAATTTCGAGCGGATAGGCGCAGTTGGCGACGGCGTCGGACTGGGACTGCCGATAACGAAGAACATCGTCGAGATAATGGGCGGCTCAATAACCGCCGAAAGCACCCCCGGAATCGGAAGCACCTTCACGCTGAAGATACCTCAGGATACAGCGGACGCCGCTCCCATGGGAGAATTCACCCCGGAGCTTCCGGTGCGCGTGCCTGTGATAAAGCAGCACTTCACATGTCCCGGCGTGCGTATCCTCGCCGTTGACGACAACCGCTACAACCGCGTAGTCATCGAGAAACTGCTCCGCCGGACCGGGGCGGCAGTCACCACTGCGGAAAGCGGCAGCGAAATGCTCCTGCTGACAAGAGATCAGCGTTTCGACCTGATAATGCTCGACGCGATGATGCCGGGAATGTCCGGCGCAGAGGCGCTCCGGCAGCTGCGCAGCGACCCCGAGGGTCTGTGCCGCGACGTCCCCGTTGCGGTGCTCACCGCCGACGCGGTAGTCGGCGCGCGGGAGCGCTACCTTGCCGAGGGATTCGACGAGTACCTCTCAAAGCCGATAATCTCCGAGGAGCTTGAGCAGATGCTCATTCGGCTGATCCCCGGGGAAATGTCGGCAGGCGAAACAGCCGCTCCGGAGGCTCCGCAGGTTTCCGACGCGGGCGGAAGCACGATACTGAACATCGCAAAGGGACTTGAATACTCCGACAACGACCCGGATTTCTACAGGGAACTGCTGCAAATATTCACCGACGAAGCGCCGAAATCGCTCGAACGGCTTTCCCAGGCGCTTTCAGATGGCGACCTCGAACTGTACACCACCCTCGTGCACGGGTTGAAGAACAACGCCCGGGGAATAGGCGCGGACGCCGCCGGAGAGCTCTGCTACAAAGCGGAGCAGGCTGCGCGGGCAGGCGACGCAGGTCCGCTCCCGGAGCTTCAGGGCAGGATAACCTCCGCGATCACCGAAGCCGCCGAAGAAGCCGAAAGGCTGTCCGGACTGTCCGGGCTTCCCGGTCTGGCAGCGCCGGAGGCAATACCTCAATAAACAACATACCCCTCCGCAGCAGTATGCGGAGGGGTTCAGTATATCAGAACGGGTTCTTCTCGCGCTCTGGCAGGATATCTGCAGAATACTCCGAGATGTCCACCGTCCTGGAGAATACGGCTCTTTCTCCCCGGCGGAATATCCAGTTCGTGCCGATAGGCATATCAAGTATCCGATGGACCGGCTTATTGCACCGGGCGGATATCATCTTTGCCGTTTCAACGTCGTTTCCGCCCATGTATATCATGGTATCACAGTTGTCGATGATGGTGTGGGCGCTTTCCTTGTAGCCGACGTTGAGCTGCGACTTGGACTGAAGGATTATCATCGCGGATATCTCCCGCGCGCGTATGTTGGAGATCATATTCTCGAATCCGTCGATACGGCAGTTGGTCCCGAAATCGTCAAGGATAAACCTGACCGGCACTGGAAGCCGCCTGTCCCTGCACTGGTCATCTGCAAATGTGCAGAGCACGTTCATAGCCTGGCTGTAAAACAGATTCGCAAGGAAGTCCTTTGATCTGTCAGTATCGCTTATCTCGACGAAAACTACTGTGTCAGACTGACCTATGGACTGGATATCCACCTCATCTCGCGCCATGAGTTCGCGTATTTCTTCCGTTTCAAGTGCAGTCAGGACCGCCTGCACGCAGATCATTATCGTGCCCATGGTCCTGGGGGGAGTGTGACGGAATTTCTTATACTGCTGGTACGCCCAGCTGTCGCGGTGATGCTCCGTTTTGTATTCCCTTGCGAAAAGCCTGAACGTCGCGTCAAGATCGCAGTCGTGTCCTTCCTCCCACGCCATCGGTTCTATTTGGGAAACCATATCGGAGATATCGTAAAACCTCCGGCGGCTGACCTCGTATTTTTCACAGATATACCCGATAAGTGCCATAAGCAGCAGCTCGGTCGTTCTGTCCCAGAACGGATCTATGCTTCTGCCTTCGCAGCCTGTCTGGCTTGCATATGCAAGCTGATGAGCCAGCATCTGCACATCGCTGCTGGAATGGATATAGCTTAGGGGACTGTAATGCATGGATCTACCCGGGTGGATAAAATCAAGGTGCACTACCCTGTAGCCCAGCTCCCTGAAATAGCCGCTCCATTTCTGGTACAGACTGCCCTTGGGGTCGGAAACGATGTAGCTTCCGTTCGCTGCAAGGAGGTTCGGAGTTACGATACCGCGGGTCTTTCCGGAGCCAGAACCGCCGAATACCAGCACGTTGTTGTTTATCCTTGTCTTGTTGGTGTCCAGGCTGACCATTTCTCCGTTCGGGAGAACAAGGCTGGGATCGTCATGCGCCTTTTTCAGGCTGATAAGCTGTGCGTTATTCATCATTTTTCGCCCTCCTGTTCAAGCAAAGAAATCTCTTATCCCGTCGCAGATACCGAAATCGACTGCTTCTTCGGCGCTCATGACGTTGTCGAAAAGCGTTGCCTCGTTCACTTCATCGATGGTCCTGCCGGTCTGCCCGGCTAAAAGCCCGTTGATAAGCGATTTCATGCTGAGAATGCTCTGCGCGGTTTTTTCGATAGTCGTTGCCGAACCACCTATGCCGTTCGCCACGAGCGGTTCGTGTATCATTACATACGAGTGCGGGAAGATGAATCTTCTACCCTTCTGACCGCCCGCAAGAATGACCGCGCCCATGCTCGCCGCAACTCCCATGCAGTACATGTTTATCGGGTATTTATATGACTGAATGATATCGTAGATAAGCAGTCCCGCATTTATCTCCCCGCCGGGAGAATCTATGTAGATATCCACTGTTCTTTTCTCGTCTGCGAGATGGCGCATGACCGACGCAAACCCTACTGCGGTGCTCTGGGTTATCATTCCCTCAAGGAAAATGCGCCCGTTGAAAAGGTGCAGCGCACGGAGGGAGATCTCCCTGGTGCCGGTCGAGTCCTCGATAACGGTGGTTTCAGGGTAGTGTGGAACTACAGTCGCTTTTTCGCTGTTCAGTATCATATTGCTCATTGTTTTTTCCTCCGATCGGCGTGATCTTGTTACGATCCGCTTGTTTACACGAGCCTCTGGCTCTTTGGTATGCTATAAGTATAGCATACGGAACCAGCGCACCGCAGGATTTTTCGGAGGATTTTCAAAAACGCTGAAAAACCGCAGTATCAAGCCGATACTGCGGTTTTTTATCAGGATTCAACTTATGGTCACCTCTAAAAACCTTGTTTGAGAGAAAATGTGTATAGCACACCGACTGCTTCATTCAACGAGCGAAATTTCTGATGCGACGGCGTCCATGCCGTCGCCCGGTTATTTCGCTCTGCAACATCGTGTTGCACCTCCTCGTAAGGCATACAGCCTTACTTCGTCGGCTTTCATCGCATTCGGCGCACTCTGCCCATTTTCCCTTTTCAAACCGGTTTTAGAGGTTACCTTATATATCTTTGCCGCGCTCCGGTTTGAACGCCGTAACATTCAGGTGCTCATGACCGTTACTTGTCAAAAGGGAATTCAGCTCGCAGGCATCTCTCACGGTACGTTCGTCAAACGCTTTGCGTATGAGCTGATCCCTTGCTCCGTCGGACAGCGCCATTCCGAACACCTTCAGCCAGTCCGCGAGCTGCTCCGCACTGCACCGCAGCGCGGCGGCAAACGAGATGACCTTGTCTTTTTTCGGGGAATAGTCCGCCGCATTCCGTATGATGCGGACGTCTTTCACGGTCATTCCGCTTTTTCCGGCAAGCTCATTGTCAGAGAAATCGTTTCTTCCATGCGACATCAGAAAGCTTATCTGCCCGCTAAGCTTCCCGGCGAACTCCACGCGCGACGAACGCTCCGATTCGGGATCCGACGTCTGAAGCGGCGGGAATCCGCGGTTTTTCAGCTTGATGTTCAGATATTTCACGTCGCTGCTGGTCCTGTTTAGGAACGCTTCCTCGATAAGCCTGTCGCGCCCGGAACCGGTAAAGCAGAATCCCAGCATCGACAGCCATTTGCACATTTTCCCATAGGAACACTG
The DNA here is from genome assembly GCA_934456315.1 of uncultured Oscillospiraceae bacterium. Classification (GTDB taxonomy): domain Bacteria; phylum Bacillota; class Clostridia; order Oscillospirales; family Ruminococcaceae; genus CAG-115. The sequence goes on from CAKSHG010000035.1 coordinate 6,290, forward strand.
CATTGCATAGCCGAACGCAAGCAGCTTATCCTTGTCGGGATTCGCTCTCTCATTCCCCGCAAAGATATAGCTCACGGTGTTTTTATCAAGACCGCTCCGCTTGACTATATCGGTCCTTTGCAGCTTCTTTTCGCTGCTTTTACTGATAAGCTCCAGCTGATTCACAGCCTCCTGCGATAACAAAAAGCGCGTGCCGCGCTCAAGCGTTCCGGCATTCCCGTCCGGAATCCCGACGTTTTTCAGGCGCTTGACCCTCTCCTTTTCAGCATACCACATTTGCAGGTAGTAGCTCTCGCTGTCCTCGTAGCCCATTCCGCTTAGGAAATCTATACGTTTATCCAGCGGCTTTTCATCAAAGCACTGCGCGATATCCCAGTTGTTCTGCCGTGCGAACTCCTCCGCCTTTTCATTCTTCAGATAGAGCGTGACGCAGAGGTCGCGGTATTCTTCGCCAAGCGGTCCCGTCAGCGTTGAATAAAGGCTGAAAAAGGATTCGCCGATTTCCCACCTCATATTCCCGGTCCCAAGAAGCGGGCAGGCAACGGTTTTGCAGCCCTCCTCCAGCGCCGCGTCGAACGCGCTACGGTAGCATGTTTCGAGATTGCAGTAATAGTAGTTGTTTACGTTCATCGGCGGGACCGCAACAAGGATAAACACCCTGCCGCCCTCTTCAGTTACAAAGGTATCCCCGAAATCCATTGTCCTGCCGACATTGCTTCTTTTTATCCAGCGGCTCCACCGCTCCCTGACTTCGGGGTATTTTGAGTACACCGCAATGTCCACGCCTCTCCCGAAGCACTCGCCCTGTGTGCTGCACGGAACCACGACCGCTTCTTCCGCTGAATTCACGATATCCCCTGCAACTATTTTTACGTTCGGCTGCACATCGTCACCTCCTGTAATACATAATACACAGAAAAATCAATTCAGTCAACCAAAAACCTCCTGCGGAAGATACCGCAGGAGGTGATCGCGCTATATGATAATATCAGAGTTCGTCCGGGTAGAACAGCATCTCACCGTTGTCATATACAGTGAATGTAACGCTGGGAGTGTAATAGTAATTTCCGTAAACATCGTACAGTGACATGGAATAGCTGTAGTCAGAATCCGGGAGCGAATCGTACATTACCTCAAGCTCGCCGTTGACTGTGATATCATCGCCGTAAATGTAATCGTTGAAATCGCTGGAGAATACGAAATACGCAGGCGCTATGACATCTCCGTCGCTAAGCGGCTTGATGTCCCTCGAAGCGATACCGGTTTCCGGATCGATACCCGACCAGGTGCCGCATACCTTCCATTCGCCGGTACTGCGGTCGAACTCGATACGAAGGTTTGTCTGCTCGCCGTTGAGCGATATCGGAGCGGTGTAGACAGAGCGTTCATCTGTAACGCTTACCGCAACTATCGCCAGGGACTGCCCTGCGATCGACGGCCAATAGCCGTCAAAGTCGTCCATCAGCATCATGGAATCGTAATCGGTCAGGACCTCATCGTCCTCGCCAAGATATACCTGTATGTCATCGAGAGTCATGAAAAGCGTGCAGGTAGCGTAGTTGAACGTGCTCATATCCGAGAGCTGAACGGTGTATGTGCCCTCGTCGTCGAAATAGATACGCTCGATACCGATGGTGCTGTCATCATCGACATAGGAAACATCGCTGTAGTTAGAACCAACGTTGGAATCAACAGTGTAGCCGTCGTTCCAGATATCGTCGCAGTCGTTCAGCAGACTGCTGTTGTCGTAGCTGCTCACATCTCCGCCGGTGGTACCGTAAGCCGCCGCGTCAACAAACGCGAGGTAATACGCGCTGGTGCAGATATCAGCGAATACTGACAGCTCCTCGGTGCCCTGAACGGACAGAGGATAGTACAGCGACAGTCCGCCTGCGCCCTCATGGTTGTCGCCGTTCACGGAGTATATCACCGCGGATTTCAGCTTGCTTATCGCGTCAGCAGCAGAGGGTGCGTAGGGCTCCACAGCGTTCAGCAGACCGAGCAGGTCGACCATGTTCGTGTATCCCTCGTTACGGTTGTTTCCGCCGAAGTTATCCGCAGAATATATCGCGCGGGCTATATCCGCCATGCTGCCGCTCTCGTACATCTCCTTTGCGACCGCGTCAAAGGAGGTGAGCAGGTCGTTTATCTTCGAAAGGTCGGTTATCGCAAAGGTGGTGCCGTCCGGGTCGCCGTTGTCTATGCAGTGCTGGTAGTAGCTCTGGCACTGCATCTCGCCGAGCTCTGCGCCGGTCGCGCCGGGATTCTCCGCAAGGAAGTTCATGATGTCGGTGTAGTTCCAGCCGCCGCCCGGCTCCGTTTCTTCAGAGGCGAACATGTAGCGCGCATACGGCGCGAGGATATTCGCAGTTTCGAGCGTGCTCATGAGGCAGGCGTCAAAGCCGATGAACTCGAACTTGTCTGTCATCTTGTCGTACACGGAGTTCAGCGCGCTGTCTATCTCCCGGAGGGAAAGGCTGTCGGAGTAGTTCATTTCATCGAAGCAGACTCCGCTTATGCTTCCGCCGCCGTGATTCCAGAGCACCAGTCCCATGCGCTCCGCAGGGTAGTTCTCAACGCCCCAGGATACGAAGTCCGCAAGCGTCTGCGGGTCGCCCATGTTGGAAAGCTGAAATTCGTCAACAAGCTCCAGCTCGCCGTTGTTTGCAACATAGCGCTGTGAAACGCTGTTCGAAATGCCGTAGTACTCGTTCCATTCAGCCGTGCCGCCGGTCTGGTATACTATGCGCAAATTGTCGCTGTACTCTCCGTACAGAGCCTCCTCGATATCGATGGACGCCGCAGCGCACTCGCTCTCGAGGTCTGTTCCGCAGAGGTAGACCAGTATAGTCCAGCCCTCGTCGCCCATCGGAGCGTTCTCGGAACGCGTCCGGCGGTGGATATCAAGACTTCCGTCATTCTGCGCGAGCTGCGTAGCGCCGCTCTCGAAAACACGTCCGGTGTTATCGTATTCCTCCGCAGTGTTGCCAGCGGTCGCCGCAGGAGTGGGTTCCGCCGTGCCGGAAGTTTCACTGTCCGAAGTTGCTTCGTCGGTCGCCCAGAACTCCCCGTCGTCGCCGGAACAGCCTGTTACCGAAAACAGCAGCGCCGCCGCAGTTACTGCGGCGATCCATTTCTTACTTCTCATGTCGTCCTCCTGATGTCAATTTCCGTCCATAACGTCCCTCGGGGAGCTCCTCGTGCAGGCAGCTCCCCGGGATCTATATATTTACCAAACCCATAAGCAAATAATTATGGTCACCTCTAAAAACCTTGTTTGAGTGAAAATGTGTATAGCACACCGACTGCTTCTTTCAACGAGCGAAATTTCTGATGCGACGGCGTCCATGCCGTCGCCCGGTTATTTCGCTCTGCAACATCGTGTTGCACCTCCTCGTAAGGCATACAGCCTTACTTCGTCGGCTTTCATCGCATTCGGCGCACTCTACCCATTTTCCCTTTTCAAACCGGTTTTTAGAGGTTCCCTTATTAAACACGGTTTGAACCCGCCGGATACTGTCCGACGGGTCAAAGCGTATCCGTACCAGACAGCTTTTACCGTTATCCCTCATCGGGGATTGGTCTGATTTTATCACATTGCGCGGAAAACGTCAATAAAATCTTCCTAATTGTTACGAAAATCTTCCTGATTGTTATGAAAAACTTATTAGGGGTGACCAGCTCGTCAGCCGCCGAAGAAGCTTAGAAAGCTGAATCCGGTGGGCATGGGTATCGTGAACATGTATACGGTACCGAACAGGAATCCCGCGATCGCCACGCAGGTTATGAGCATGCGGTTCGGAAGCCGGCGGAAAGTTCCAACGATACCGAGCATGAACAGCACAACGGAATATATTACGGTTACCAGATTGAATGTATCGCCGCGTGTGTTGTCCTGCTGACCTTCGGCAAGAACGGATTCGCTCTCGGCAAGTATCTCCTGCGCGTCAGTGTAGTAGCCGTTCACGAAGTCCTCGTTGCTGAACGGGCTGACGGTGGACTTCTCATCGTTTACGACCCAGTCGATTATCTGATCGACGTCGTAGTCGAAATCAAAGTTGATAAGGGCCGCCATATCCTGCGTAAGGTTGTCAGCGCAGATAAACTTGATTTTGTATGCGCTTTCGTAAAGCTTGTTTTCATCTCCGGTTTCATTTGCATAGAGCACTTCGACCTGATAATCGCTGATCATGTTCCAGACCTGCATATCCTGCATGAGCGACTGGGACGCTTCGTTCCAGCGGGCGTTTCCGTCCGCCGCGAGATTGTTGCTCTTCGTGTAGTTTGTGGACATGTTGCCGCCGTGAAGCGAGCCTATCCAGGACGCCCACGCCGTTGCAAGCGCTGTCACGCCTAAAAATACCGCAATAATGATCTCCAGGATATCTTCCTTGCTGCGGCGGGTCTTGCCCTGCTCCGTGGTCTGTGTGTTGTTTTCTGACATAGTGATTCTCCTTTAAGTTTTTTAGTCCTGTTAATTTTATCATTTTATTTGACAGAAGTCAATCAAATCTTCCTATTTGTTGAGATCATCTTCCTGATTGTCGTTTTATGCCGCAGCACCAAATAAATGTCTATCCGCACCGTGCAAAGCAGGCAAATGTAAATATGCACAAAAACGCATATTAAAAATGAAGATTTTTCACAAAAATTTGAAAAGTAGAAAAAAAAGCTTTATTTTAGATGTGTTTTGTGGTAGAATAGATATATGAAAATTATCATAGATATTCTGGGTGCGTATCTCTATGCGAGATACAAATTCGATAGATTGAGAGGGGATCAACATGTCACAGATCATTGCGGTAACAGCTGGTAAGGGCGGCACCGGCAAGTCCACCACTTCGGCGAACGTTGCAACTGCGCTTGCCGCACTAGGTAAAAAAACTCTGGTTGTCGAGCTGGACTTCGGTCTTAGATGCCTTGATATCATGCTCGGCATAAAGGATAAAGTAAAGCACGATATCGGCGAATACCTCGAGGGCAAGATCGATATCCTGACTGCAACGACCAAGGTGGATCGCGTCGATAACCTCTACCTGGTTTGCGCGACCAGAAACCCTTTTATAGACATCAATCCTGAAAAGATCATGGAAGTATGCCAGGAAATGCGCAAGCACTTCGACTACATAATCATGGATACCGCCGGTATCGGCAGCTCGGTTTTCAGCGTTATCAAGGCTGCGGAGCTTATCCTTATGGTCACCACGCCGGACACCGTCTGCGTGCGTGACGGAGCGATACTTTCAGACTTCCTGTATGTAAAGAACTGCACAAATCAGCGCCTTATCATCAACAAGGTCAGCCCCAACTTCAAGGACGAGGATATCCTCTATGACCTCGACGAAGTCATGGACAGCGTTGGTATCCCGCTCGTCGGCGTCGTCCCCGAGGACGTAAACATCAAGGTATGCGGCGCAAAGGGTCAGCCGCTTCCTCCTAACTGCGGCGGCGCTAAGGCTTACGCAGCCATTGCAAGAAGAATTCTCGGTGAGGACGTTCCGCTCACCATCAACATCAACTAAGGAGGGAGCAGCCATGAACATTGCCCTTATTGCACACGACTCCAAAAAGGAACTGATGGTTCAGTTCTGTATCGCGTACTGCGGTATACTAAGCCATCACGAGATACGCGCGACCGGCACCACAGGAAAGCTCGTCGCAGAGGCGACAGGGCTTCATATCCAGCGTTACCTCAGCGGCTCGCAGGGCGGCGATCAGCAGCTTGCCTCCAGCATTTCCTGCAACGAAGTCGACCTGCTGATATTCTTCCGCGACCCGCTCAACGCGAAGTCGCACGAACCTAACGATATCAATCTGCTTCGCCTTTGCGATGTTCACAATATCCCGGTCGCTACCAATATAGCAACCGCCGAGGCGCTTATCCACGCGCTCGAACGCGGCGACCTCGACTGGAGAGAATACATGAGAAGCTGATTTTCAGACACGGCGGCACTGCTTGGGCAGCGCCGTTTTTATTTTCCGGATAGCGCAAAAAGGGCTGCACATTTCTGTGCAGCCCTTTTGAATTCATAAATTAAAGCTTAAAGCTCCGCAATTACTTCTACTTCAACCAGTGCGCCCTTGGGCAGGCTAAGTCCGCCTACGCAGGAACGTGCCGGCTTTGTGGTGAAGTACTCGCCGTAAACGGCGTTGAATGCTGCGAAATCGTTGATATCCTTGAGGAAGCATGTGGTCTTGACTACCTTGGTAAGGTCAGAGCCGGCCTCGGCAAGAACTGCCTTGAGGTTCTCGCAGACCTGCTTTGCCTGCGCCTCGATGCCGCCGTCAGCGAGATTCCCGGTCGCGGGAACTATTGCGATCTGACCGGAGGTATAAACCATATTGCCTACTACCTTCGCCTGGGTGTAGGGTCCGATCGCTGCGGGTGCGTTGGGGGTGAATACGTCTTTCATGGTGATTCTCCTTTGATAATATTAGTCTACGATCTTGAAGCCTGCTTCTGTGAGCGCATTCCTGATCTGATTGATGTGCTCAAAATTTCTGGTTTCCATCTCTATTCTAAGATAGCAGCCGTTGATGTCGGCGTTGCCAACGTGCTCGTGGTGTACGCCGACTACGTTGCCGCCAAGGTTTGCGATGATCTTCGATACGCCGAGGAGCTGACCCGGCTTGTCAAGCAGCTCGATGTTGAGCAGCGCAGTTCTGCCGGACTTGACAAGACCGCGGTGAATGACTCTCGACAGGATAGTAACGTCGATGTTGCCGCCGGAAACCAGGCAAACGACCTTCTTGCCCTTTACCGGGACCTTGTCGAACATAACAGCCGCTACGGAAACAGCGCCAGCGCCTTCGGAAATGAGCTTCTGCTGCTCGATGAGCGCCAGGATAGCCGCTGCGATCTCGTCGTCGGTGACAGTCACGATCTCGTCAACATACTTGCTGCAAATGTCGAACGTGTGCTGACCAGGCTCCTTTACCTTTATGCCGTCTGCGATGGTCGATACTTCGTCAAGACGCTCGATCTTGCCATCTCTTACGGAATTAACCATGCTGGGAGCGCCCGCAGCCTGTACACCGTAAACCTTGATCTTCGGGTTGAGCTGCTTTATCGTGTAGGCAAC
>CAKSHG010000036.1 GCA_934456315.1 uncultured Oscillospiraceae bacterium
TTCATCAGGTTTCTTTCCATCACTTGTCACCTCCGTCAGGAATGATCGTTATCGCGCAGTCAGGGCACATCATCGCGCACATCGCGCAGGCAATGCACGCGTCGTCGTCGATACAGACGGCGGTGTAATATCCCTTTGCATTCAGCTTTTCATGCGATATTTCCACGATCTTCTTCGGACATGCGGTGGTACACAGCGCACAGCCCTTGCAGGCCTCAAAGTCCACGTTCATCTTTGCCATTTCAATTCCCTTTCCTGAATCCGGAATCTCCGGACGCCCTGCGTTCAGGACGCAGGTTTCTATTCTTCCCAGAACGGGCGCACATACACGTCCACCGGGTAGGCTCCGTCTACGCCGAGGGTGCGCTCCGCAGCGGTCAGCACGACCGGGATCCCGGCTGTCTGCGCGCACTTTAAAGCATAATCCGCCGTGACTTTTACATCATCGGCGGAAGTCTGTGAGCCCAGGTTCGAGCAGTTGATGATGCCTTTTGCCTTTATACGCGACACCTGCTCTATGTCGCGCAGAAGCTCCACAGCTTCCTCGGGAGTGCTTGTCAGATAGCGGTAGCGGTTCACGACGTAGTACAGCCCGCAGCCCAGGTTGTTGAGCACGGTCGAGTACTGCCCCAGCGCCACTGCGCCGGTGTCGTCCCCTCCGACGTCGATGATGAGCCTGTCGCAGCCATTGACGACCGCAGCCATGTCGAACCCCAGCGAGGGGATATCCAGGTTGGTATTCGCGAACTGCGGTGCTACTAGCTTTATCCCGTACTCGGTGAACAGCCCGGTGAAATCCGCGGTGCGGAAGTATGGGTTCACGATATCGAGGTCGATTATCGTGACCCTTTCCCCGGACTTCGCGAGATCCACTGCGAGATTCACCGCGAGATTGGTCTTGCCGGAGCCATAGTGACCCGTTACGGCGATTATCCTGCCAAGCTTATTCAGATCTGCCATCAATAATAGTAATACGAAAGCCCGCTGCCGATATTCACCATGCTGACCGCAAACACGATCGCAAAAATGATGCCGACTGCAAATCCGATAGCCTGAATAACTATCATAGCCTGGCAGTAGTGCTTCTTGGTGACGGGAGTATCCGAGCTTACGCCCCAGACGATGCACAGGATAAGGCTGATGATCCCGAACCAGGTGGTGAGGATTATCGTGCCTACCCACTGACCCATAGACATGGGAGTGTCGTTCACCGGCTGAACATTGTTGTTGAACTGCTGCGCGCTGGATCTGCCGTAGCTGTTGGTCTGCGCGGGCTGCGGAACGGTGTAGACGTTCTGCTGTGCAGTCTGGTTCGGCTGACCGTAATTGGGAACGCTGTTAACACTGGGCATTACGTCCTGCTGCGTGCCCATCGGGGTGGTCTGCGGGGTCTTTTCGAGCTGGACCGCTGCCGGGAGCGGCTCGCCGCATGACGGGCAGAATGCGCCGTCGCCTGTAACTAACGTGTTGCACTTTGTGCATACTCTCTGCATTTAAATTACCTCTTTTCGGTAGGTTTTGTAGAACGGAAGCTAACCAGAAGCTTCCCTATAACATATACGAAAATGTTCGTTAATATGTACAATTGTATTGTATCATAATAATCTTCCGGTGTCAATAACAATCCACGATGTCACAGAAATTTCATTATACTGACACCATTCAGCAACGAATTGCACCATATATGTGCATTATCCCGTCACTTTTCCAGCCACTGGCTCATGCCTGCGCCGAGAAGCTCGTTCGGGCGGTCGCGGAATCCGAACTGGCGATAGAACGGCTCGCGTTCTTTTGCTGACATCAGATAAACCACGATCTTTTCCCCCGGCTCCAGCGTAGAGTACAGGTAATCCATCGTGCGGTGCATCATCTGCTTTCCTATTCCCTGGTGCTGATACTCCGGTATCACGATGACGTCCGTGATGAAGTTCGCGTAGCCGCCCTCGGACAGCACGCGTATCATTCCCACGCACTTCCCGTTGTCCCGGACGGTCGTTATATGGAACGCGTTATTCAGCACGTTCCGGCAGATGCGGTCGGACAGCGGCATGAAATTCACCAGCCGGCGCATTTCCTTGTATTCCTCCAGCGTTGGCGCTTTATCTATAAATTCAAGTGCCATGTCGTTCTTCCTTTCTTTTATCAAACTAAAAGCCGTCCGATAACGGACGGCTCCTGATTGCTCATTATGCCTTGTTTTCGCCGTCAGAGGTGTCGCCGGACTGGGCGGTTCCCTCTGCCGGAGCGGTTTCCGGCTTTGCTTCCTCCGCAGGGTTCAGCTCTGCGATGTCCTCGGGCTTCTTCTTCGGATTGCCGTCGATGTCTATCTCGTCAGCCATCAGTTTGTAGAAATCCGGACCGTCTATCTTCTCATGCTTCATGAGATACTGCGCGCAGCGCTCCAGCAGGTCGCCGTGCTCGGTGAGTATCTCCTTCGCCTTTTCGTAGCCGGTTTCGATAAGCTCGCGGATCTCGCCGTCGATCTCTGCCGCAACGTTCTCGGAATAGTTCCTGCCCTGGGAATAATCCCTGCCGAGGAACACTTCCTGATTCTCGTGGCCGTAGAGTATCGGACCGAGCTTTTCGGAGAATCCGTAGCGGGTCACCATGTTCCTTGCAACGGAGGTCGCACGTTCGATATCATTGGACGCGCCGGTAGAGATGTCGTCCAGGATCAGCTTTTCAGCAACGCGTCCGCCGAGGAGGACGATGATCTCTTCCTCCATGTAGGTCTTGCTGACGAAGGATCTGTCCTTCTCCGGAACGTGCATCGTGAAGCCGCCCGCCATTCCGCGCGGGATAATAGACACCTGGTGTACCTTATCCTGGGACTTGCAGAAGTAGGTCGTAATAGCATGGCCGGATTCGTGGTAGGCTGTGAGCCGCTTCTCCTCCGGGGTGACTACCTTGGACTTCTTCTCGGGTCCTGCCACTACCTTGATGGTTGCTTCCTCGATATCCGCCTTGGTTATCGCGCGGCGGTTTCCGCGCGCTGCGAGCAGCGCCGCTTCGTTCACGAGGTTCTCGAGGTCTGCGCCGGTGAAGCCGGCGGTGGTCGCCGCGATGGTCTTGAGGTCCACATCGGGACCGATGTTCTTGTTTCTTGTGTGGACCTTGAGTATCTCCTCACGGCCCTTGATGTCGGGGTAATTCACGACGATCTGTCTGTCGAAACGTCCCGGTCTTAACAGAGCCGGATCGAGGATATCGCGTCTGTTGGTCGCCGCCATTACTATTATGGAGTCGTTCTCGGTGAAGCCGTCCATTTCAACGAGCAGCTGGTTCAGGGTCTGCTCGCGCTCGTCGTGACCGCCGCCCAGACCTGCACCTCTCTGACGTCCCACCGCGTCTATCTCATCGATGAAGATGATGGACGGGGTCTTTTTCTTCGCCTGCTCGAACAGGTCGCGGACACGGGACGCGCCCACGCCGACGAACATCTCGACGAAGTCGGAACCGCTTATCGAGAAGAACGGAGCGCCTGCCTCGCCGGCAACTGCCTTTGCGAGCAGGGTCTTACCTGTTCCGGGAGGGCCGACGAGCAGCACGCCCTTGGGGACTCTCGCGCCGATCTCGCGGTACTTACCGGGATTCTTCAGGAAGTCAACGATCTCCTCAAGCTCCTGCTTTTCCTCGTCAGCGCCTGCAACATCGTTGAAGGTGACCTTCTTGCCGGTGTTCTGGCGGACGTTCGCCTTGGAGAAGCTGGACATCTTTCCGCCGCCGGTGCTCTGGCGCATTACGATGACCGTAAAGATGATCATCACGCCGACAAGCAGCAGGTACGGCAGCACGCTCGTCAGGAACGTGTTGTCGGAGATCGGGATATAGTCCTCAACGAGGGGATCGTCGGGATTCGCTTCATTGTACCGCAGGCGGTAGTTAGCGATCTTGCCGTCCGTTGTGTAGCCGGAGTTGATGTCGTTGATGAAGATGCTCACGTTCGGCACCGTGTACTGATGCGCCGGAGCATTCGCAGCTTCGCCCTTCAGCTTGTAGGTCAGCGCGCCGCTGCCGAGGTCGAGCTGATACTGTGACACGTTCAGGTCGTCGAACTCGGAGATAACGCCGGAGTATGTCACCGTTGTGCGCGAGGAATTGCTCGCCATGTTAAGTACCGACACCAGTCCGAAAATCAGAAGGAAGATAATTACAAGATAAATAATTACACCTTTTAATTTGTTAGAATTCATTAATACCGCCTTTCCGGAAGATATTTCCTTGATACGCAATATAATATAGTATACCCAGCCAAAAGCATTTTATCTCTAATTAATTTATGCCACAAATGGGGGTAGATGTCCCTATTTTTATTTGGACAATGAATATTATAGCACACTTTTAATCAAATTGCAAACTATTTCGGTGAATATTTTATGAAAATTTAGGTGAAAAACTGTGATGGTTAATTAATCGAAGCTGGCTTTTCATGCTTACGGTAATGCTGCTCCGACTGCTCGATGTAGGCTACTCCGCGCTTTACAACGAAGAATTTCCCGCGGCAGGGATTGAACTTGCCCCCGCCCTGCGCGATGATATCCCGTGCGGTGTTTATCCGCAGCGCGCTCGGCTCGATCCCGCCGGAATTCAGTATCAGCTTTATCGCGCGGCTCTGAACCGGCTTCGGCAGGGAGGCGAGTGCCTCCGCTTTCCAGCCGGGGCGTTCTTCCCAGGTGGGTTCTTCGCCCTCCGCCGCAGGAAGTTTCAGCCGGACTGTCGTCTGCGCATCGGTCAGCGCCTGCCGCGCCATTCCGTCGAGGAAGTCGCTGTCCTCCCGGAGCGACTGCTCCATTCGGTTCATCGTACCGAACAGCGAGCCGTTTATTTTCAGCATTTCCGGGAGTATTATGTGCCGTATCCTGTTGCGGGTGTAATCGGTGGAGAGGTTCGTTTTGTCCGTGACCCAGGTCAGCCCCCGCGCGGAGCAGTACTCCTCGACCTCCCTGCGGGTGCAGAGAATCAGCGGGCGGATTATGTTCCCGCGCACGGGAGGAACTCCGCAAAGCCCTTTCAGCCCCGTTCCGCGCATGAGGTTCAGCAGCACGGTTTCGGCGCAGTCGTTGGAATTGTGCGCCGTCGCGAGCTTCTTCCCGCGGGAAACCTCCGCGAAGAAATCGTACCGCACTCGGCGGGCGCACTCCTCAAGGCTCTCGTGCTTCTGCTGCATGGAGGCGACGTCCGCTTCCAGCACGCGAAGCTCCACCCCGAGCCTTTCGCACAGCTCCACGCAGAAACGCATGTCCGCGTCCGATTCCTCGCCACGGAGATGATGATTAACATGACACGCAGAAACTGTTATCCCCAGCTCCGCGGAAAGCTCCGTCAGGGCATAGAGCAGCGAAACGCTGTCTGCCCCGCCCGAAAGCGCGGCAACAACAGCGTCCCCCTTTTCGATCATTTTGTACTCGGCAAGCGCCGACCTGATGTTATCAAGAAAGTCCATTCCGACCCCTTACTGCCCCTCCTGCCGCACAAGCTCCGCGTTGGTAAAGCGCGTGTACTCGCCGTCCCAGCCGAGCGCGACCGTTCCCGGCTCGCCGTGACGGTTCTTCGCTACGATACACTCGCAGGCGTGAACGTTGGGGTCAGTTTTATCATAATAAGAATTTCGGTAGAGGAACATAACGATATCCGCGTCCTGCTCGATAGAGCCGGATTCACGCAGGTCCGACAGCAGCGGACGCTTGTCCGGGCGCTGCTCGGTTCCTCGCGCAAGCTGCGACAGCGTGATGACCGGAACGTTCAGCTCCTTCGCCATTACTTTCAGGTTTCGTGTGATATCGGAAATTTCCAGCACTCGGTTGCCGTTGTAATTCCTGGTGGACGACATGAGCTGGAGGTAGTCGATGATGACCAGTCCGAGGTTCTTCATGCGGCGCAGCTTCGCCTTCATGGACGCAACGGTTATGCCCGGAGTGTCGTCGATGTAGATACCGAGCCGCGACAGCACGTCGGAAGCCCTGCCGATATCCTTCCATTTCTCGGGCTGTATCTCGCCGGTCTTCATCGCGTCGGAAGTCAGCGACGCCTCGCTGCTTATCATTCGGCTGACTATCTGCTCTTTAGACATCTCAAGGCTGAATATCGCTATGGATTTTTCCGGGTACTTCTTCCCGACATTCGTTGCGATGTTCATGGCGAACGACGTCTTGCCCATACCGGGTCGCGCCGCGAGGATTATCAGGTCGGAGCCGTTAAGTCCGTAGATCCTGCGGTCTAGCTCGCGGTACAGCGTCGACAGACCTGTGATGGTCTGCCCCTTTCCCTCCCGGGCGGCTTTATACAGCTCGTCCAGTGCGCGGATACGGTCGAGGACTATCCCGCCGATGTGGGTCAGTCCCTTTATTTCCGCGCCGCTGCGGATATCGAATATCTTCTGCTCGGCGAGGTCGATGAGCGTGTTCGCGTCCTCGGTCCCCTCATTCACGGCGTCGATGATATCCTTTGAGGCGAATATCAGGCTGCGCGCCATGTACTTATCCGCAACTATCGCCGCGTATTTCCCGACTGTGGAGATACTAGGCACTGCGGTCATCAGCCGCGCGAGGTACTCCTTAGCCTGCTCCGGAGTTTCGAATACGTTCTGCCGCATAACGGCGTCCAGAACCGTAACGATGTCTATCTTGTCGCCGGCAAGGTACATATTCAGCATAACGCCGTAAACGGAGCGGTTCAGCGCAACGTAAAAATGATCCGGCTGGAGCGTTGTCGCAAGCTCGGGCATGACGGTGCTGTCCATAAGGACAGCGCCCAGCACCGACTGCTCCGCGTCAATACTGCACGGGACGTTTACCCCGGAGAGATCGTATTCAGCCATATCAGCCCTCTACAACGCTTACCGTGAACTTAGCGGTAACGCCCGCATACAGGCGCGCTTCTGCAGAGAAATCGCCGAATCCCTCGATCTTGAGGTTGATGTTGATCTTCTTCTTGTCAACGTCGCAGCCCAGTTCCTGCTTGATAGCTGCGGAAACTTCCTTTGCGGTCACGGTGCCGAACAGCCTGCCGTTCTGACCTGCCTTAGCGCGGACGGTGATCTTCTTGTCCTGGAGCTTTGCAGCGATGTCCTTTGCGTTGGCGATGTCAACGTCTATCTTGTGCTGCGCGGAGTCCTTCTGACCCTGGAGCAGGTTGAGGTTCTTTGCGGAGGCTTCCTGCGCGAGTCCCTTTTTAATAAGGAAGTTAACGCCGTAGCCGTCCTTAACCTCGTGTACCTCGCCCTTCTTACCTGTGCCCTTTACGTCCTGAAGTAAGATAACTTTCATCTTGTTTTCCTCCTGTATCAGTCCTGGGGAAGATTGTTGTAGTACTTGTCGATAGCGTCGTACAGTTTCTGCACTGCCTCTTCCCTGTCAATATTATAGAGCTGTGCGCCCGCCATCGTGAGATGACCGCCGCCGTCGTCCTTTTTGTTTCCGATGTTTTCCATGAGCACCTGCACGTTGACCCTGCCAAGGGAGCGCGCGCTGTAGCTCCACCCATTCTCTATCGGGTAGACTGTCACTGACGCGTCAACGCCGGTGATATTCAGCATTTCGTCCGCAGCCTGCGAGCACACCACGCGGATATCCTCGAAGGATTCCTCCACCACGGAAATCGCGAAGCCGCGGTACATCTCCGCCGCCGCGACCACCTTTGACCTGCGCAGGCGGGATTTCATCGAGGTCGCGAACAGCTTCTTGACAAGGATCGTGTCCGCACCGAATTTACGCAGCCTTGCGGCTGCCTCGAACGTAGCCTCGCCGGTACGCATCACGAAATCCTTTGTGTCCAGCGTGATACCCGCGAGAAGCGCTTCTGCCTCCAGAGGAGCGAGCGTGCCTGCCTCGCCGAAATATTGCAGCAGGTCGGTCACCATTTCCGACGCGGAGGACGCATTCGGGTCCACCCAGCTGATTACAGCGGGAATCTCGTTGTCCGCCTTGCGGTGGTGGTCGATGACGATGACCCGGGTCTGGTCCGCCGCATTGTACAGCTCCACGCTGTCGACCTTTTTCACGATGTGAGTGTCAACGATGAACAGCAGCGAGCTTTCGGTGAACCTCACCGCCGCGACCTTCGGCTCGATGATGAGCGGCGGGTCGTACTCGGAGAACCTTGTCAGCAGCTGCTCCGAAAGGTTCTTCACGTTGCCGTTGCGGTCCAGCTCGCGGCTCACGCAGGCGAAAGCCTGCTTCCCCATTCTGCGTATCGACGCAGCAAGCCCTATCGCAGCCCCGACGCTGTCGTAATCTCCGTAGCCGTGTCCCATTATGTAGACAGCGTCTGCGGAATTTATCAGCACCTTGATACGGTCGGCGGTTATTCTCGTGCGGACGCTGCCGCCGCTGCGCTCGGTGCGCTGGGTTTCGGCTCCATAGTAGTCGTAGCCTGCCTCCCTGCCCTTGCTTACAGCCGCCTGGTCGCCGCCTCTGCCGATAGCCTTTTCAAGCGCCTGCCATGCAAGGCTCTCGCTCTCGGAATGGCTGTCGGCATTCCTTCCTACGCCTATCGAAAGCGTTACGCAGGAACGGTCGCTGACCTTTATCTGGTGCGCAAGCTCCAGCAGCTTTATGCGTTCGTCCACCATCTTCTGTGCGAAGCGCTCCTCCGTCACGATGATGAACTTGTCGCCGGACATCTTGCGCAGCACCGCGTTCTTATCCTTGAAGTAATCCTCGAGCAGGCGGTCTATCTGCACCGTTACGAACGTCTTGTCGCTCTCGCGGTTGGAACCTGCGATGTCGTCATAGTTGTCCACCGCGACGATTATCACCACAGGCTTCGACCTGCGGTGCTCCTCCTGGAGCGACTTGAATCCGGTGATATCGCGGAAGAACATTATGTGTACCGGGTCGGTGGCGTCAGCGACGTTCTTCTTTATCAGCCTGCTGCTGGAATCGCTGTCGTCTGAATTGTACTGTATCTCGCGGGAGCATACGCGGTACCACCTGCCGTTTTTGTAGACCTCCATGCCATCGCCGGAGAGCATGGAGAAATGCTCGGTGGTGATGCTGTCGATACTGCTCTCGTCAACGCTCGGGCGGAAAAAGCTGGAGTTGAACGCGTCGTTGCACCAGAGTATCCTGCGGTCGTTGTTCACGAGCGCCACCGGGAGCGGGAAGCTCATCAGCGCCTTGTGGTTCGTGTTGTCGATGATACGGTCCACGCGGTCGTAGTAGGCGTACTCGTTGACCCTTATCTGGAGCAGCTTTCCGACTGCGATGCCGCCTGCCAGAAGCAGCAGCGGCAGCGTTATCCAGAACATCTTCGGCGAATAGCGGAACATCGCGATGTCCAGCACCACCAGAAGCACCGCCAGCGCGATGACCGAACCCAGGAGCAGCTTGCTCCTATAAAGATTCTTCACAAAAAGACCCTCCAAAAATGACTTTAATCAGCCTTTCCCTGAACCTCCATGATGATGGGAAGTATCATCGGGCTGCGCTTGGTCTTGGAATAGATGTAATCGCTAAGCGCGTCGCGCATCGCTGACTTGATGTTGCCCCACTCGCGGATATTTCTGTCGCGGCAGTTTTCCATGACCTGCTTCATGAGCTGCTTTGCGTCGTCCATCAGTTCCTCGCTCTCGCGGACGTAAACGAATCCGCGGGAAACGATATCCGGACCTGCGAGCACGTTTCCGCTCTCGCGGTCGATGGTCGCAACGATTATCATCACGCCGTCCTCGGCGAGGTGCTTTCTGTCGCGGAGCACAACGCTTCCGACGTCGCCGACGCCGTAGCCGTCGACCATCACTCTGCCCGAGGGGACGGTGCCGGTGAACTTCATCTCAACGCCGTCCGTTTCCAGTACCTGACCCAGGTCGGCGATGAAAATATGGTCCTCCGGAATACCCATGCCCATGGCAAGCTTGCTGTGCTTCTTCAGGTGCTTGTACTCGCCGTGAATCGGGATAAAGAACTTCGGCTTGGTCAGGGAGATCATCATCTTCAGTTCGTCCTGGCAGGCGTGACCGGAAACGTGCACCTCGTACATCGACTCGTAGATGACCTCGGCGCCCTGCTTCATCAGCTCGTTTACCACCTTGGTGACGAGCTTCTCATTGCCCGGGATAGGCGTTGCGGAGATGATTATGAAATCCATCGGTGTGATGGTCACCTGTCTGTGGTCGCCGCTGGACATTCTGGAGAGCGCGGAGAGCGGCTCGCCCTGGCTGCCGGTGGTGCATATCACCAGCTTTTCCGGCGGGTACTTGTTAACGTCCTCGATGTCGATGAGCATTCCCTCCGGGATACGGACGTAGTTCAGCTCGACCGCCTTGGCTATGACATTCTGCATGCTCCTGCCGGAGATAGCGACCTTTCTGTCGTGTACGGCAGCCTGGTCGATTATCTGCTGAATGCGATGTATATTACTGGAGAACGTAGCGATAATGATACGCTTTCCCTCGGCGGAATTGAACAGATTCTTGAAGCTCTCGCCAACCGAGCGCTCGGACTTAGTATAGCCGGGGCGCTCCGCGTTGGTGCTCTCGGACATGAGCGCGAGAACGCCGCGGTTACCCAGCTCGCCGAAGCGTGCGAGGTCGATTATCCCGCCCTCTATCGGGGTGTAGTCCACCTTGAAGTCACCGGTGTGCACGATAACTCCCGCAGGGGTGTGTATCGCAAGCGCGCAGGCGTCCGGAATGGAGTGGTTCACGCGGATAAACTCCACGGACATGCAGCCCATGCGGACATTCTGGCGCGGCTCCACAACGTTCAGCGAAGCCTGGGAAAGGAGGTTGTGCTCCTTGAGCTTGCCCTCCACCAGACCCAGCGTCAGGCGGGTGCCGTAGATGGGCACGTTTATCTTCTTGAGGAGGTACGGCAGCGCGCCGATGTGATCCTCATGGCCGTGGGTGATGACGATTCCGCGCAGGCGCTCGCGGTTCTTCTCGAGGTAGGTGAAATCCGGTACCACCAGGTCTACGCCGGGCATGTCCTCGTCCGGGAACGCAAGTCCGCAGTCCACGATGAACATATCGTTGCAGCACTCGTAAACGTAGAGGTTCTTTCCTATTTCGTTAAGTCCGCCCAGCGCCGTGAACTTCACGGGAGCGTAGCGCACCTCGCGGGGCTGCCTTTTCTGGGAGGAACGCTGATTGCCGTCGCGTCTGCTGCGCTCGTTGCGCTCCGAACGCTCGCTGCGCTCTGTGCGCTCCATGCGGTCAGCGCGCTCCTGGACGGGCTTCAGCACCGCCTTCTGTGCGTTCTCCTTTTTCTTCACCGGGGTGAATCTTGCGCGGTAACGCTTGTCGTTGCGGCCCTTTTCGGAAACCGCCTTTTCGGGCTTGGCCGCCGGCTCCTGCCTTTTCTTCGGAGCTATGTTCTCTGTTTCTGTAAGAAGCTTGTTGTTAGTCAATAATCCCATTAATTACGATCCTTTCTCCGTGCAGAAACCATATCCGGATACCGGCGGGCATAGTTATCCCGACGTACCCCTGAAAGCTGAAGCGAAGGTTAAGTAAGCGTCCGCAAATCAATAAAGACGAGCACCCTGCCGCGGCAAATGACTGGCGCAGCAGAGAACATACGGCTGCCGCCCCCGGCAATACGGTGCCGGAAAACAGCGCCTGTGAGTAAAACGGCATTGCGGAACAGACCCCCTGCACATGCGGCGAATGGTGCCGCAGGGGCGGAAGTCGGCCGTCGCCGGACGCAGTTACTGCGCCGCGGCTGTTGTTCCATAGTATTCAGCTGATATATGTTATCTGCAAATATTTACCTGTATCTATATTTGACCGGTCGTGAACAATTATACACGCGCCCGGTTTAATACCTTGAATGACTGCTCCGGCAAACCATATTTATTTACCGGACATATACATTTATTATACCGCTTTTGGGTTGTCTTGTCAAGTAGTTTACCTGAATAGAGAAATTTCTTTGTTATCTGGTATTATATTTTATCAGATTTCTGGCTATTGAAAGATGACCAGTTTAGGATATAATAGAAACCAGAAGGGCGCTCAGGACGCTCGGAACAATACAAAGGAGAACAGATCATGTCAGACAGACTCGAACTCAACAAGAACCTCGCCCAGATGCTCAAGGGCGGCGTAATAATGGACGTAACCACCCCGGAGCAGGCTCGCATTGCCGAAGCGGCAGGCGCATGCGCCGTTATGGCGCTGGAGCGTATCCCGGCGGATATCCGCGCAGCCGGCGGCGTTTCCAGAATGAGCGACCCCAAGATGATAAAGGGCATTCAGGACGCAGTTTCCATTCCGGTAATGGCAAAGTGCCGTATCGGTCACTTCGCAGAGGCGCAGATACTCCAGGCCATCGAGATAGACTACATCGACGAGAGCGAGGTGCTTTCCCCGGCTGACGACAAGTACCACATCGACAAGACCAAGTTCGACGTTCCGTTCGTATGCGGCGCAAAGGACCTCGGCGAGGCCCTGCGCAGAATAAACGAGGGTGCCTCCATGATACGCACCAAGGGCGAGCCGGGAACCGGCGACGTAGTTCAGGCGGTACGCCACATGAGAATGATGCAGAGCGAGATACGCCGCATAGGCTCCATGGCGGAGGACGAGCTTTACGAAACCGCAAAGACCCTCGCAGTTCCGTTCGAACTGGTGAAGTTCGTTCACGACAACAAGAAGCTCCCGGTAGTCAACTTTGCCGCAGGCGGCGTTGCAACGCCGGCTGACGCTGCGCTTATGATGCAGCTCGGCGCGGAGGGCGTTTTCGTAGGCTCCGGCATTTTCAAGTCCGGCAATCCCGAAAAGCGCGCCGCTGCTATCGTAAAGGCTGTCACCAACTTCAACGACGCGAAGATGCTCGCGGAGCTTTCCGAGGACCTCGGCGAGGCGATGGTCGGCATAAACGAGCAGGAGATCGCACTGCTCATGGCGGAGCGCGGCAAATGATGAGAATAGGAGTTCTTGCGCTACAGGGCGCATTCATCGAGCACGAAAGGCTGCTCGCCAGACTCGGCGCGGAAAGCTTCGAGATACGCCAGCTCCGCAACCTCTCCCAGGAGATGGACGGGCTGATAATACCCGGCGGCGAGAGCACCGTCCAGGGCAAGCTGCTGCGGGAGCTGGGTCTGATGGAGCCGATACGGGAGCTTATCCGCAGCGGCGTCCCGGTTTTCGGGACCTGCGCGGGGCTGATTCTCCTCGCCAGGGAAATCGACAGCGGCGAGCCTCCCCACCTCGCGGTAATGGACATCACCGCAAAGCGCAACGCCTACGGCAGACAGCTCGGAAGCTTCTCCACCAACGGAGCGTTCAAGGGGCTGGGAACTATCCCCATGACGTTCATCAGGGCGCCGTACATCAGCCGCTCCAACGGCGCGGAAATACTCGCGGAGGTCGACGGAAAGGCTGTCGC
>CAKSHG010000037.1 GCA_934456315.1 uncultured Oscillospiraceae bacterium
TCTCAAGGGCAGGGAGCATGAGCTTCTCCACGTTGAGTACAAATAATCCTTTAACCCCTGCGGCTGAAATAAGCCGCAGGGGTTTTAATTATAAATAGGAAATTTCTATTGACTTATTCCCGGCATTGTGGTAGAATAAGTTTGTATTGACATATGCCTGAACGGCTGAACAACACATGAGGTATAGCACATGAACAATGCTGATATAGAATCCCCCCGCCCCGAATGGCTGGAGTCAGTTTCCCGCATTTACACCGACCAGGCGGGCTACCTCCCGGACGATGAGAAGTTCGCAGTGATGACGTTCCCTGCGACCTATTTTGCGGTAAAGGACGAGCAGGGGAACACCTGCTTTTCCGGAGCGCCCCTCCCCGCAGGATTCGACAAATCCTCCGGCGAAACGCTCTACAGAGCCGATTTCTCGGAGCTGACCGCTCCCGGAAGCTACCGCGTTGTTTGCGGCACGGAAAGCTCCACCGCGTTCAGGATAGGCGCGGACGTATACAAAAAGTGCTTTGACGACTGCATGAAGGCGTTCTACTTCCAGCGCTGCGGCTGCGCCCTGGACGAGAAATTTGCCGGAATGTGGGCGCACGAAAAGTGTCACTGCGCCCCGGCAGTCCTCTGGGACAAGCCCTCCGTCAAGCTGGACGTCACCGGAGGCTGGCACGACGCCGGCGACTACGGAAAGTACGTCACGGCCGCTGCGACCGCTGTCGCTCACCTGCTCTACGCCTGGAAAATGTTCCCGGAGGCGTTCCGCAGGCAGGACCTGAACATTCCCGGGAAGCCGTCCGCTATGCCGGACGTTCTCATCGAATGCCGCGTGGAGCTGGAATGGCTTCTCAAAATGCAGCGCTTCGACGGAGCAGTCTGGCACAAGGTGACCACGATGAAGCACCCTGCTTTCGTCATGCCAGAGGACGACAACGGGACGATGTACGTTTTCCCGGTTTCTTCGAGCGCCACTGCGGATTTTGCGGCGGTCACCGCGCTTGGCTACAGCGTTTACAGGCAGTTCGACCATGAATTCGCGGGGCGGCTGCTGAAATGCTCCTGCGCGGCTTACGACTGGCTCGAAAAATACCCCGATTTCATCGGATTCAGCAACCCCGAGGGCTGCGACACCGGAGTCTACGGCGAGCGCGGCGACCGCGACAACCGCTTCTGGGCGGCGGCGGAGCTGTTCTCCGTTTTCGACAACGAGATGTACTACGACAGGCTCCTGAAGCTGATGGGCGAGCAGTTCAGCCTGACCTCCCTCGGATTCGCCTCGGTGGGCGGATTCGGGTCGCTCGCGCTGCTGCTCCACAACAAGGGCAGCGCCGCAGTCCTGTCAAAGCTGCGCAATGCGTTCCTCGCAAGGGCGGAGGAACTGGCGGCGGTCTGCTCCGCCAACGGTTGGGGAGTGTCACTCACTCCGGACGACTACCACTGGGGCAGCAACATGTCCGTCCTGACGAACGGCATGACGTTCCTCATCGCTGACTACCTCGAGAAACGCTCGATAAACGGCGTCCCGCACTTCCGCAGGTACGCCGCCATGCAGCTCCACTACCTCCTCGGCGTGAACGCCACCGGCTACAGCTACGTCACCGGGATCGGCGAGCTCTGCGTCAACTACCCGCACCACCGGCCCGCCCACGCCGACCGCGTGGAGGAGTGCATTCCCGGGCTGGTCAGCGGCGGCGCAAACAGCCGTCTGGAGGACAGGTTCGCCCGGTCGATTATCCCGGCGGGAACTCCCCCGATGAAATGCTTCTCAGACAACATGGAGTGCTACTCCCTCAACGAGGTAACTATATACTGGAACTCACCGGCAGTGTTCCTGCTCGCCGGACTGTCAGAAGGTCACCTCTAAAAACCTCCTTCACGGCAGCTTTTCTACGACTTGTATCATCTGCTGCGTTGTCAAACCTTGAAATACATCAAGTATTCCTTCGGATTGCCGCCTTGCATATGACACAAGTCATGTACGAAAATCTGCTCGCGTCCCGGTTTTTAGAGGTGACCAGAATAAAGACACAGAATAATTGGAGAAAATACCATGCAGAAAAACAAGAAGATACCAAGCCGCGTCCCCAGAAAGAGCGGCGGACTTTCCCGCAGCGGGATAATGCTGATAGTACTGACAGTGGCGCTCATCGGCGTTATAATCGCGCTCATCGTCCTGCTTAACGTCCGCGGGAACAAAACGAGCGAACCTGCCGAAACAACTCCGGCGGTGACTACCCCGGCTCCCGAGCCGACGGTCGAGCCTACCGAGGAGCCGCAGGTGACCGACGTTGATTTCGGCTCCGCCGACTACAGCCGCGAGTTCTTCGCAAAGGACCTGTTCATCGGCGACAGTATCGCCACCGGCTTTAACGATTACTCCAAGCTGAACGCCGAGAACATTGCGGCGAGCGTTAACATGACCCCCTACAAGGCGCACGCGGAATCCATCGCACTTTCCGACGGAAGCACCGGCTCCGCACTCTCCTATGCGGAAAAGATGCAGCCGGAACGCATTTTCCTCATGCTCGGCTTCAACGGGCTGAACTCTCCAATCGCAATGGAGGGCAGCTTCCGCACCCTGGTCGAGAAGCTCGAAACCGCCTGCCCGAACGCGGTCATCTACCTCTACTCGATAACTCCGCTGACTGCGGACAGCTCCGCAGCGGCAAGCATAGGCGTTGACAACTCCAACGTCATCTCGTTCAACGAGTACCTTAAGGGAATGTCGGCTGAACTGGGCGTTGTATATCTTGACATCTACTCGAAGATGATAGACAACACAGGCGCGCTTCGCTCCGACTACAACGAGTACGACGGAATGCACATCTCCGCGCCGACCTACGACCTGATCCTAAGCTACACGCAGCGCTACATTCAGGAAACCCCCGAGCCGGAGGCGTCCTCAAAGCACGCTCCTGTTTCCGTTCCTGAAAGCGAAGTCACCACCGCACCCGATGAAACGTCGGCTCCCGATGAAACCTCCGCGCCGGACGAAAGCTCCGCCCCGGCTGATTCCGAGCCGGAAAGCACAGGCTCCCTCTCCGAGGACTACAACAAGTCTTTTTTCGCGGACGACCTGTTCATCGGCGACAGCATCACCACCGGATTCTCGCTGTACGGTGTGCTGAATCCGAAGAACGTTGCGGCGGCGGTCGGCTACACGCCCTATAAGGCGCTAAACAACGCCATCGACCTCGGCAACGGCGTGACCGATACGGCGTACAACTATGCGGTTTCAATGCAGCCGAAGCGGATCTTCATCATGCTTGGCTCCAACGGCATAACCGCTGCGGCTTCCATGGAGGACAGCTACCGCTCACTGGTAGAGAAGCTCCAGGCTAACTGCCCGGACAGCACCGTCTACATCATGTCTGTGACTCCGGTGACCTCCGACAGCACCACCGCCGCAAACGCGGGGATAGACAACTCGATGATAAAGAGCTTCAACAAGTACCTGAAGGAGCTTGCTTCCGAAAAGGGCGTGACCTACATCGACCTGTACACACTGCTCTCCGACGACAACGGGTACTTCCTGCATGAATACGCAGAAAACGACGGTCTGCACTTCAAGGGTGCGACATACAAGGTCGTTCTCAAACACATAGAAGATCTGATTTAACAGACGAGAAAGGACAACACCATGAAAAAGAACATCGCTATCGCAACTATCGCAGCCATTGCGGCTGCACTCATGATCACAGGCTGCTCCAACGGGAACAGCTCCGCTTCCTCCGAGCCGTCCGGCGCGGCTGAAAGCTCCGCTGCGGATACCGAGATAAAGACCGCAGCCGAAAAGGCTGACGCAGTTCTCGCTGACGTTACGTTCAGCGGAGAGATGGTCGCAGTCGACAACGACACCATCGAGTTCCGCTACGGCTTCTCCGCGGACGGTATCTCCGACTACGCGGCTTACCTCTGCGGCTCCGGCGCTTACCCCGACGAGTTCGGTATCTTCACAGCGGACACCGCTGAAAAGGCTGACGAAATAAAGGCGTCCCTCGAAAAGCGTATCGACAACCAGAAAGCGACCTACGCCGACTACACCCCGGACGAGATGTACAAGTTCGACGACTGCTTCGTAAAGCAGGACGGCAACACGGTTTACTACGCCGTTACAGCCGACAACACCAAGGCTGCGGATATCCTCGGCTGATTCCGGGACCAGACAGAACGACCCGCCCATGCGACGCATGGGCGGGTTTTCCTTATTCGGCTGACTGACCGAAAATCAGCACTGTTCCGTTGTTTATCCTGTAGAACAGCCCTTTCCAGGTGCCGTCCTGCTGCTGGACCGCAAAGACCGGAGGTTCTCCGGAGCTTACCCGCAGATGGTCGGTGAATACACCGCCGAACCAAAGCGCGTACACCGCCGACAGCGACAGCACCACTGCGGCGGCTGCCTTTTTCAGCTTCCCCGCAGAGGGAAGTCCCCCCGACCACCGGGCGAGTATCTTCCCGAGAAGCGCCCGCAGACCGTACAGCACGGCGAGCGAGACCGGGATAACTACCACCAGGCACAGCCACTCCCGCCAGTTCAGCGGAACGATGTAGAACAGCCTGCCGAACAGCCAGACAGCTCCGCAGAACGCCGCCGCAACTGCGGTAATCATGCCGATGTGCCACTTGCGGAACGGTCTGCACACGCCTATCAGCACCCCGAAGCACACCGCCGCCGTATTGAACACTGCCATCACGGACAGCCGCTCCTGCGGGATCCCGAATACGCTCTGCAAAATCAGCAAAGCGCCTATCCCGAGCACCACGGTCAGCCCGCCCGGGAGGGCGCGCTTCATGACGTTCGCGATGAAGCTTCCCTGTACGCGGTCGTGGTTGGGCTCCAGAGCGAGCAGGAACGACGGCGCACCGATGAACAGCGCGCTTATCAGCGTGAGCTGTATCGGCTGGAACGGGTACGCCGACCCGGCAAACATGAACACCACCGCCAGCAGGAACGAGAACACCGTTTTCACCAGGAAAAGCGCCGCCGAGCGCTGGATATTGTTGATACACCGACGCCCCTCCTGCACCGCCAGCGGCATGGAGGAAAAGTCCGAATCCAGAAGCACCAGCTGCGAAACGCACCGCGCAGCGTCGCTCCCCGACTGCATCGCGACCGAGCAGTCCGCCTCCCGCAGCGCCAGCACGTCGTTAACGCCGTCGCCGGTCATCGCGACCTTGTGCCCCTCTGCTTTCAGCGCCTGGACCAGAGCCAGCTTCCGCGCAGGAGTCACCCTGCCGAACACCACGTATTCCCGCGCGGCTGCGGGTATCTCCTCGTCCGTCAGCAGTGAAGCGTCAACGTATTTCTCCGCGCCTTTCAGACCCGCTTTCAGCGCGACGTTAGCCACCGTCACCGGGTCGTCGCCGGATATCACTTTCAGCTCCACGCCCTGCTCACGGAAATAGCGCAAAGTTCCCGGGGCGCTCTCCCGTATCTCATCGGTAAGCACCACCAGAGCCACGGGCGTAATCCCTCCCGGCAGAGCCTTGTCCGGGAGCGCTTCCCGGGACTGCGCCAGAAGCAGCACGCGCTGTCCCCGAGCCGCGTAGTCCCCGCATTTCGCGCGGAGCTTCCCGAACTCCTCCGGAGCCAGCACGAAGCTGGGCGCGCCCAGTATCAGCGTCCCGAACCTTTCAAACTGTGCGCCGCTCCATTTACGCGCCGAGGAAAACGGCACCTTTTTCAGGCACGCCGCGTCCGACCCATCGCGGAATCTCTCCGCCACTGCAGACATCGTCTGGTTCTCCGGACCCATCGCCCCGGACAGCGCCGCGAGCGCTTCCTCCGCCGGGAATTCAGGACGCAGGAGTTCAAGCTTCGCGACCTGCATTTTGCCGGTGGTAATCGTTCCGGTCTTGTCAAGGCAGAGCGTGTCCACGCGCGCAAGGCTTTCCACGCAGTAGAGGTCCTGGCAGAGTGTCTGCCGCCTTGCGAGTCGTATCGAGCTGACCGCAAGCGCAACGCTCGTCAGCAGCACCAGTCCCTCCGGTATCATGCCTATCACGGCGGCAGCCGTGCTCGTCACGCAGTACTGCAATTCCTCCCGCGCGGCGAAAACCGACTTCGTGAACAGCACCAGCGCAAACGGAAGAATGCACACCGAGATCACCGAGATGATCTTGTTTATCGCGGTCATCATTTCGGAGCGGCGCTTCTTCGGCTTCTTTGCGCTCGCGGAAATACTGTTCGCGTAAGCCTGCGCGCCGACCTTCGTGACCTCCGCTTTCCCCGAGCCGCTCACCACGAAGCTTCCGGAAAACAGCGCGTCCCCCGGGCGCTTGGAAACGGTTTCGCTCTCGCCGGTGAGCAGGCTCTCGTCAACGTCAAGCTCGCCCTCGGCAAGCACTCCGTCGGCGCAGAGCTGCCGTCCTGCGGAAAGCAGCATTATGTCACCTGGCACGATGTCGCCCACTGGCAGTGTCTGCTCCTTCCCGTCCCGGAGGAGGTGCGCTTTCGGCGCGGAGATGACCGCAAGCCTGTCCACAGCGCGCTTGGAGCGTATCTCCTGGATTATTCCTATCGCAACGTTGCATAGGATAACTCCCATGAACAGCATGTTGCGGTAAGCCCCGACCAGCGCCACGCACACCGCGATTATCACATTTATCAGGTTGAACAGCGTGAATATGTTATCCGAAAATATCCTGCCGACGCTCTTTGACTTCACGGAAAAGCTCCCGTTGCACTCGCCGCGGCGTATCTTTTCTTCCGCTTCGTCCTGGGTCAGCCCGTGGTCGATATCGGTCATAAGTCAGCCCCCATTCTGCTTTTTGCTATTTCTATATAGTATACCCCGGATAACCCGGTTTGTCAAGAAAAAATTGCCGCACGTTTGAGAAGCGTGCGGCATATTTATTGGGTTATCGTATCCCTTATTCAGCCAGCTTTGCGCCCAGCGCCCTGCAGTCGGCAAGCGCGCCGTCGTCGGGAGTTTCGTTGGCAATAAGACCCTCGTCGTTCACAAGCTCTGCGCCGTCAGACTTGACGCGCTCCGCCCACTCACGCATCCACTCGCCGTCGCCCCAGCCGTAGGAGCCGAACAGAGCGACCTTCTTCCCGGAGAGCTTACCCTCGACGCCCGCGAAGAACGGCTCGAACTCGCCCTCCTCAAGGTTCTCGGCGCCCATTGCCGGGCAGCCGAATGCAAGTCTGTCGTAGTCGGCAACGTCGCCCTTGAATTCGGATACGGAGTAAAGCTCCGCGCCTGCGCCCTGCGATACTGCGTTAGCCATTGCCTCGGTGTTGCCTGTTCCGCTCCAGTAAATTACTGCGATCTTCATATGAAATCCTCCTG
Source organism: uncultured Oscillospiraceae bacterium (assembly GCA_934456315.1). GTDB lineage: Bacteria > Bacillota > Clostridia > Oscillospirales > Ruminococcaceae > CAG-115. Next base: position 7,293 of record CAKSHG010000037.1, read on the forward strand.
TTATGATATTTTCAGCGCGTGATAGAGATCCTCGCCCTGCTCCAGCTTCCCGCAGAGGTACTCCCGGCAGCGGTCGTACTCCGCGAACTTCCGGCGGGCGCTCTCCACGCTGCCGTAAACTTTCCAGCAGCCGCACAGTTTGTAGTTGCAGCCGCCGTTCTCCACAAATCCGCGGACGTCCTCCGCAGGATAGTCCAGAAATACCCCGATCTCATGCGGGAAGTCGCCCAGCCGGGTACGCACCGACAGCCGCTCCAGGCAGTCCGCCGCAGTCATGCCAGCCGTGTAGCCGTAGTCCCGCAGGATAGCGCGATTCTCCGGCGCATTAAGGCGCGCCGAAAGCAGCTTCGGGCTGTAGACCAGTATCAGCGAACGTCCGCGCTCGTCCTCCCGCAGCACCTTTATTTTCAGACCCCGGGCAGCCGCACGGCGGTTGAACCTCCGGGCGTTGCCGCCGATGTCGAACTCGCTGCGCGACAGCGTGAACAGGCTCGCGCACTTTATCCCCAGCAGCGACGGCGCCGTGTGAAACGCAAGCTTCTTCTCAAACCGCCTTAGCTCTTCCTGTGACATTTCTTTCACCCTATCTTGTTCAGTTTGTGGATAATTATAAGTTAGGATTCCCTAACCTATTGTTAAAAGAAACCGGTTAGTTCCTTCTAACCAAACATATAATACCACATTTTTTCCGATTTGTCAAGTGCCGCAGCGGGCAATCCGAAAAAAAACAGCCGGACAAATTCTCCGAAATTTACCTGATACCCCTTGAAATTTTCAGCGAAGTATGATATAATATTTATGATTGTTCAGGGAGTAGTGTGCCCGCTGCGCCGTTACTCGCTGATTTATACAGAACAACAGGAGGACACATCAATGGCAGACATACAGAAGCTTTATGAGCAGTGGCTTGCAAAGGCTACCGCTGACCCCGACCTCAAGGCAGAGCTTGAGAGCATAAAGAACGACGAGGACGGCAAGAACGACCGTTTCTACCGCGACCTCGAATTCGGCACCGGCGGACTGCGCGGCGTTATCGGCGCAGGCACCAACAGAATGAACGTATACACCGTAAAGAAGGCTACACAGGGTCTTGCGGAGTACATTCTCTCCAGCGGCGAGAAGAAGTCCGTGGCTATCTCCTGCGACAGCCGTATCAAATCCGATTATTTCTCCAAGAGCGCTGCCGAGGTTCTCGCTGCCAACGGCATCAAGGTACACATCTATAAGGAGCTCATGCCTACCCCCATGCTCTCCTGGGCTGTAAGAGCGCTCGACTGCGGCGCCGGCGTAATGGTAACAGCAAGCCACAACCCCGCCAAGTACAACGGCTACAAGGTTTACGGCAACGACGGCTGCCAGCTCACTCTTGAGGCTGCCGAGGCTGTTCTCGCAAAGATCAACGCTATCGACATCTTCGACGGCGTTAAGTCCACCGACTTCGACAAGGCTGTCGCAGACGGCATGATAAGCTTCATCGGCGACGACGTTATCGACGCTTACATGGCTAAGGTCAAGGAGCAGGGTCTGCATACAGACCTCGTTGCTTCCTCCGGTCTGAAGGTAGTTTACACTCCCCTAAACGGCACCGGCAACAAGCCCGTGCGCCGCATTCTTAAGGAGATCGGCGTAAAGGACGTAGTCGTTGTTCCCGAGCAGGAAAACCCCGACGGAAACTTCCCGACCTGCCCCTACCCGAACCCCGAGATAAAGGAAGCGCTCGCCTGCGGTCTTAAGCTCTGCGAAACCGAGAAGCCTGACCTCCTGCTCGCGACTGACCCCGACTGCGACCGCGTAGGCATCGCAGTTCCCGATGGCGACCACTACGAGCTGTTCACCGGCAACGAAGTCGGCGCGCTTCTCCTCGAATACATCTGCAAGGAGCGTATCGCGCTCGGCACCATGCCCAAGAACCCCGTCGCAGTAAAGACCATCGTTACCACCGACATCACTAAGGCTATCTGCAAGAAGTACGGCGTTGAGCTGCGTGAAGTGCTCACCGGATTCAAGTTCATCGGCGAGCAGATCGGCTTCCTCGAGGCAAAGGGCGAGGAGGACCGCTACATCTTCGGTTTCGAGGAGAGCTACGGCTACCTCGCAGGCGGCTATGTTCGCGATAAGGACGCTGTAGTTGCTTCCATGCTCATCTGCGAGATGGCTGCTTTCTACCGCACCAAGGGCATCTCCCTCATCGAGGCAAGAAAGAGAATGTACGCTGAATACGGCGTTTACTTCAACAAGCTCGACACCTTCACCTGCGAGGGCGAGAGCGGTATGGAGCGCATGAGCGAGATCATGTCCGACCTTAGAAAGAACGGCCCGAAGTCCATCGGCGGTCTGGACGTTGTCGCAACTGCCGACTACGAGGCTTCCGTAAAGACCTCCGCTGACGGCAAGACCGAGCAGATAACCCTGCCGAAGTCCAACGTCATCACATTCTTCCTCCAGGATAACGCCAGCGTAGTTATCAGACCCTCCGGTACCGAGCCGAAGATCAAGGTTTACTACACCACCACCGGCGCTGAAAAGGCTGACGCAGTGGCTCTCCAGGAGAAGCTCTCCGCTGATTTCACAAAGATCCTCGGCTTCTGATCTGCGTAGTTTCACCCCCTCCCGAAAAAATTTCAAAAAAATTTGAAAAACCCCTTGAAATTTCGGGAGAGTTGTGATATACTATATAATTGTTAATGACTATGCCATAGTCTGAACCGCTGATGGTAAGCAAACCAGGGTTTGGCATATACGGATTGAGGTGAAAATCAATGAAGGAAGGTATTCATCCCGCATACGAAGCTACTGTTATCAGATGCGCTTGCGGTAATGAGATCCCGACACGCTCTACCAAGAAGGACATCAGAGTAGAAATCTGCTCCAAGTGCCATCCGTTCTTCACAGGTAAGCAGAAGCTGGTTGACTCCGGCGGACGTGTTGACAGATTCAAGAAGCGCTACAACATGGGCAAGTAATTGCACCGTAACAGGTAGTACCAATGTAGTTAAAAACACACGCTCGATTTTCCTGCGTGTGTTTTTGCATTTATGGAGGAAGAATGGAGTATAAAACCATCGCGCGGCGCTGTGAGGCAAGGTTCATCGAGAAAAAATCGGAATTCATCGGCTACCTCTGCCCTGTTCAGACCGAGGAGCAGGCGATCGCGTTCATCGAGGAGATCCGCGCAATGCACCGAAAGGCTACCCACAACTGCTACGCCTATATCCTGCGCGAAAACAACGCCGCGCGGCACTCCGACGACGGCGAGCCGGGAGGCACGGCTGGCGTACCTATCTACGAGGTGCTACGCAAGGAGGGGCTGACCGACGTCTGCTGCGTAGTCACGCGGTACTTCGGCGGAGTGCTGCTCGGCGCAGGCGGGCTTGTGCGCGCCTACACAAAGGGCGCAAAGGACGCCGTCGACGCAGCGCAGATAAAGTGCATGGCGGAGGCTGTCAGGCTCGCAGTCACCGTGGATTACGGGCTTTACGGACGTCTGGCGCAGGTTTTCGCAGAGTTCGACGCGCGGGTCGACGACGAGCAATTCGCCGACAATGTGCGTATTATCCTCCACATTCGTGCGGAAAATTCGCAGCAGCTCACCGACAGGCTGGTGGACGTCTGCAACGGCGCGGTTTCCGTCGAGGAGCTTGAAAAGGTCAATTACGATTTCGCCAGGTGACAGGTCTTACTGACTTCGTTAAATTTCACCAGGTGTCGGCAGAAAAGTTTTGTCGCATTTTCAACATTTTTTTGTGAATTGTTACAAAGTTGCGGATTTTGAAAAGGAATCGGACGCGGAAATCTGTATATATTAGTGAGGGGATTTCTATGCCCTTTCATGCTTTAGGGATACTGCGAAAGGAGCAGATATGCTTCCGAGAGAACGTATCATGCGCAACGAAGCTCTTATTTTAAGTGAATTCGCCTGCAAGGCCGCCGACACCCGCGGACGCGAGCGCCCGGAAGATCCGGACGATATCCGGACCGATTTCCAGCGCGACCGCGACCGGATAATCCACTGCCGGGCATTCCGCCGGCTCAAGCACAAGACGCAGGTGTTCCTTATCCCGCATTCCGACCACTACCGCACCCGCCTGACCCACACGCTGGAGGTCAGCCAGATCTCCCGCACGGTTTCCCGCGCGCTGGGGCTCAACGAGGACCTCACCGAGGCTATTGCGCTCGGGCACGATCTCGGTCACACGCCTTTCGGGCACGACGGCGAGCGTGCGCTCAACGACATCATGCCCGGCGGGTTCTCCCACAATTTGCAGGGGAAGCGCGTCGTGCAGTACATCGAAAAGGACGGCAGGGGGCTGAACCTCACCGCCGAGGTCATCGACGGTATCCAGGGGCACTCCACTTCCGGCGGCTCTTCCCTGCCGTTCACCCGCGAGGGAATGGTCGTCAGGCTCTGCGACAAGGTCGCCTATATCAACCACGACATCGAGGACGCGATACGCGGCGGAGTTATCCGCGCGGAGGACCTGCCGGAATTCCCCGTGAGTATCCTCGGCGCTACAAAATCCGCCAGGATAACCACCATGGTGCGCTCCATCATCGACAACGGCGCGGAAAATATCCACATGGACGACGTTACAAAAAGGGCTCACGACGAGCTGCGCGCGTTCATGTTTGATAAAGTTTACCGCGCAGAACCTACCATCGCCGAAAAGGACAAGGCGCAGTATATTGTTGCGTTCCTTTACAAATACTTTATTGACAAACCGGGAAAAATGCCGGAGCTGTACCGCGTCCTCGCGGGACGGTTCGACCTCCCGACTGCGGTCGGGGATTTCATCAGCGGCATGACCGACGACTACGCCGTCGACCTCTTCAAGGAGATAACTATCCCCAAGGGCTGGAGCGGCGTTTCTTCTCATATCTGATTCGAAAGGGGTGAGGATATGGCGCTGCCGGAGAGCTTTCTCCAGGAGGTCCGCGACGCGAACGAGATAGTTTCGCTTATCGAAAATTATGTCGAGCTGAAGCGCTCGGGAGCTACCTATTCCTGCCGCTGTCCGTTCCATTCGGAGCGAACGCCGTCGTTCCATGTCTACCCCAACACCCAGAGCTACTACTGCTTCGGCTGCGGCGCGGGCGGCGATGCGATCACATTTATCCGCACCATCGAGAACCTCGACTACATGGAAGCCGTCAGGTTCCTCGCGCAGCGCGCCGGGCTCCCCATGCCGGAGGACCGCAACGACGACTCCGCGCGCAGGCGTCAGCGCCTCTACGAAATGAACCGCGAAGCTGGCAGGTTCTTCCACCGTCAGCTGTTCTCCCCGGAGGGCGCGGACGGCTGGAACTACATCACCGGACGTCAGCTCACCGAGCATACTATACGTCACTTCGGCATAGGCTACGCGGTCAACGATTACCACAAGCTCCACTACTACATGCGAAACCTCGGATTCTCCGAGGACGAACTGGTGGAGGGTTCCCTGCTGGTGCGGAACAACAACCGCGTCTACGACAAGTTCGTCAACCGCGTGATGTTCCCGATATTCGACACGCGTGGAAATATCATCGCGTTCGGCGGACGCGCGCTCGCTCCGGACGCCCCCGCGAAGTACCTCAACAGCTCGGAAACCTACGTTTTCCAGAAGCGCGACAACCTTTTCGCGCTGAACTACGCAAAGAATTCCAAGGCTGACTACTTCATTCTCTGCGAGGGCTACATGGACGTCATCTCCATGCACCAGGCGGGGTTCGACAGCGCCGTCGCGACCCTCGGCACCGCGATAACCGCTACCCAGGCGCGGCTCATCGGGCGCATGAAAAAATCCGAGGTGATACTCTCCTACGATTCCGACGGACCCGGTCAGAAAGCTGCTTCCCGAGGAATAAACCTGCTTAGCGAAGCGGGTGTAAAGGCGCGGGTTTTGCAGATGTCCGGCGCCAAGGATCCCGACGAGTACATCAAAAAGTTCGGCGCGGAAGCTTTCGCGCACCTCATCGAATCCTCCGGCGGAGCGATAGACTACGAGCTTGCAAAGCAGTCCGCCGGGCTGGACCTCAACAAGGAGGAGGACCGCGC
>CAKSHG010000038.1 GCA_934456315.1 uncultured Oscillospiraceae bacterium
CGCCGAACGGCATAAACAAGCCAGAGAACGTAAAGGCGGTATCAGAAAATGCCGGCGAGCTTGTAATAACATGGGATGAAGTAGATGGCGCGGAGTATTATATTGTATACACCTACGACCCGAAGTTAGGCTTTGCAGAAAAGGGCAGACCAGTCGCGTCCGGTCTGACTGTAACTGGTCTTGCAAGCGGTGCAAATTATGGTATACTTATACGGGCATATGGGCTGAATACGCTAAGTGATTTCAGTGATATAGTATATGAAGCTGTGAAGTGACCGGTCAGTATAGCTTATGATCAGAGCCTGGCATATTGCCAGGCTCTGATTTTTTTGATAATAATCGTTAGGGGGCACTCCGCTATATTGCACAAATTCTCCTTGACAGGCGTCAAATCTATGCGATCTGACTGCGCGATCGCGCCCCGATAATTATGTGGTATTACCATAAAAATCACCGCAGCAAAGCCACGGCGATGATCAGAATTTCCAGACGATCTCGATTTTATCGTCCCACAGCAGTATCTTCTGTATGAACTGCCTTGCTATCGCGCCGCGGTTCTCTATCGGCATTTCGCCGAACTCCGAAAGCAGGGGGAGAACGTCCTTATATGCAAGCGCCTGCGGAGCGCCGGAGGCGTGACTGCGGATTTCGGCTTCGACGCTTTCCCGCTCCCTGATGAGAGTTTCCAGCTTCTCCTCAAGCACCTTTCCGATGGCGTAGGAGGTTTCGGCTATCCGGTCGACGAGGTTGTCTATCTGCGAGGATACCGTTTCCAGCCGCATTTTCAGCTTGTTCACGGCGGGGCTCTGCACCGGCTTGTCCTCCTCAATGGAAACGTCCCGTATCTCCTCGAATTTCCGGAAAAGCTGCTCCCTGACTGCCTGCTCGACGTCGTCTATGCGGGGATTTTCCTCAAAGCCGCCGCAGATTTTCTTGTTCGCCTTTCCCGAGCAGTAGAAGCAGTCCTTGTTGATTACCCGCAGAGCGTAGCCACAGTTCCCGCATTTTATCAGCCCGGTGAGCCAGGAGCGCGTGCCGGGCTTCCCCTTTTTGAGCTGACTGTTTCCGTCGAGCTTACGCTGGACGTCCAGCCATATCTGCGGCGGGATAACGCCGTCGTGCAGTCCGAGGGTCAGGACGTGGTCTTTCACGTCGGTGTACTTGCGCTCGTTCGCGGCGCGCTTTCCGTAGAGGAAGCACCCGCGCTCCCCGGTGAACTCCTCCACCGGAGTGGAAACCTTACAGCCTTTTTCCCTGAAGTAGCGGTAGACGTCCGTATCCGCCATGACGTAGGACGGATTCCGGAGGATACGGCTCACCATGCTGCTGTCCCACAGGGCGCCGCCGGGGGACTGCACCCCGTCGGAATTGAGCTGCTTTGCTATGTCCCCGAGGGAGGCGCGCTCCTCGCGGTAGGCTCCGTACATGTACTGCACGGTGGGCATATCGGCGTTCGGAATGAGCACGGAGGTCTTTATCCCGCCGAGGGCGGTCGGGACCTTATCGAACCCGAACGTCGGAGGTCCCCCGAGGTACATTCCCTTTTCGCCCCGGGCGTAGTAGTTGTCCTTTACGCGCATGAGGATATTCTCGCGCTCCAGCTCCGCGAAAACCATGATTATCCCGAGCATTGCGCGCCCTATCGGCGTGGAGGTGTCAAAAGTTTCCACCGTGGACGCGAACTCCACGCCGTACTGCCGGAACAGCTCCATGAGGTTTGAGAAGTCGTTCAGCGAGCGGCTTATCCGGTCGAGCTTGTAAACAACGAGCTTTGTTATCGCGCCGCTCTTTATGTCGGATAACAGCCGCTGGAACTCCGGGCGGTCGATGTTCTTGCCGCTCCAGCCCCTGTCTGTGTAGACGCGGCATTCCTCCGCAGCGGCGAAGCGCCGGCAGAATTCTACCTGCGTGTCTATTGAAATGCTGTCCTTTTTGTCGATACTCTGTCTTGCGTATATCGCAGTCATTTTTTGTCCTTTCAGCGGTCAGGCGGTTTTCTGCCCGGACTGCTCCGTTTTGCTTTCCAGGTAGCGGAGAAGTTCCCGGTAAACGGCTCTTGACGCGTCGGCTTTCAGCTTCTCTTTCTGCGCGTCCGTCGCGGGGGGATATGTATTCACCACGGTGTATTTCGGCTGCATATTTCATCATTCCTTTCCGCCCGTTGGTATTACATTGTTATGAGGGCGGTCCGGATAGTATTACTGTAGTTGCCGCAGATAACTTTTTCACATTCAGGCATTTTGGGGCGATAATCAGGAAGAAATTATTGACAGCGGCGCTATTTAATAGTATAATAGTTGTAACTAAGATGTTTTCCGGACAAGCCGTGCGGCTTCCGGAGCATTTAAAGGAGGATACGATGACAAACAGATCATTCACCCCCGGCAGGCTGTGCGGAATGCTGACCTGCGCCGGGGTCTTACTGGCGATGATACCGCTGGTATCCGTTCCCGCGTCTGCGGAGAGCGCCGCAGTTACGGCGGACTACACCATGGATTTCACCGGAGCAGCTTCGTGGAGATACGTCGACAAGAACGGCGACGAGCAGGTGTTTGACGCTTCGTGCGCTGACAGGATAATCGAAGCCAGGGACTGGACGTGGTACGGAAACGACCAGGGCGGCACAGAGCCGAACTCTCTCAAGATATGGAGCGAATTCAGCTTCGACACCACCGCGCAGAACGCGATGACCCTGCCCGCAGGAAGCACCGTGGTTTTCCAGTACGACGCCGAGATAAACGCGAAGCAGAACTGCATATACTCCGACGGTGATCTCACCCTGACAGGCGACCCGTATGTCGATCCTGATACAGGCATGACTAAATTACTTACTCTGACGTTCGGCGACTCCGGTCTGTATTCCAAGGGAGATCTCACTGTCGACAACATCGACCTGTACACCGACCCGGATTCCGTTGAAAGCTACGACAACGCGGTCCTCGCGAACGGTATGTTCAGGCTCCAGGACTGCTACTTCTACGCCGGGGACGCGTGGAATGGCACCAACGTCGTCAACTGCACAAATTACAACATAAGCAGGGGTACCATCATAGATATCCCATTCTCGTATTTTACCTCGATAAACGGCTACGGCAACTACATTGCGGATATAAGCTATGTGGAAAATGCAAAGCCTCTCGACATCGATATCCCGCTTGAACGCGGTAAGAGCTACATCAATACCACCGCCACCCTCTGTTCCGCCGACCGCTCCGGGCGAATGAGGCTCGACACCGCGGAATTCAAGGTCAGGTCCGGCGACCTTTTCATTTACGAGAAGGCTCTGTCCGACCCGGACAGCAGGGACGACCGCAAGACCCTCGGCGGCAAGACCTATAAGACAGACCTTTCGGAACTGGTATACGGAAATCCCGACAAATACAGGATAGTGCTGTCCTGCGATTCGCCGGATAAGAACCTGTACACCTATGAGGTCAGGGACGGGGCATTTGAGATAACCGTTCCGAACAAGGAGCTGGACGACAGTCTGACCGTCACGGTCGAGGTGACCGACGACAAGTACGAATACAGCTCCAAGGAAACCAAATCCTTCAATTTCGTAGTGGGACAGCCGGTAAAGACAAACAGGCTCGGCATCGGCTACAACAGCAATGCCGGGGGTACGCTGAAGGACCATGTCGACATTTCCCTCACCCACGGCGATACGGAGCTTCCGCTCTGCGAATCCTCCGGGTACTGCTACTTTATCCCGGCGGGGTTCGACTGCAATCTCTCCCTCCTGCCGAAGGACGGCGAGGTACAATTCCTCCAGCTCGGAACAGAGGACATAAGTCCATCAATCGACGGAAACTACGATATTTCCCTGGACGGCGACAAGGAGCTGTCTTTCTGGTTTTATGAATCCGATACGCCGCAGTACGTCACGGTAGGAATTTCGGACGAGCTTGTCCGCGCTTTCCAGAGCGGCGGAGTGACCAGCGTCACCGTCACCGATTACCTCGGAAGCAAGCAATGGCGGCTGGATTCGGGCGCCTTCGATTTCCCGTTCAACTACCTGAACGACAGATATATACAGATAGATATAGTGACCGACGGCTGCGGCGTTACCGACATCTGCGGCGAAACGCCGGATTACCGCGCGGAAAAGAAATATTATACCGCTGACTTCACAGTAAGCGGCGACTTCACCGTAACCGCCCCGGTGCGCGAGGTTTGCGGCTTCAAGAAACTGATTAACGTCAACGGTATACCGCCTGTCGTAAAGGGCGACAGGGACGTTTCCGGCGGGTTCTATCCCGGCGTGGAGTATGAGATACTCGTGCCCCGCGGCAGCGGCAAGCTCAATGAGGGCGCTGAATTCAACGGCGCGGCTGTCGAGCCGTTCAGCGAGGACTCCGACGGCTGGCACTACAGGGTAGCTCCCGTCAGCGGAACGGACAACACCTTCATCTGCAAGTGCAACGACGTTTCCCTGCTAAGGCTCGCAAAGCCGGAGCACGGCGCGATAGCGTTCAGCGGCAGGCTCGACAACGGCAGAGGCAAGTCCGCCCTCGAGGACGGCACCGAGGTCTACACGCTGGGAACAGGCGATAAGATCACCCTGACGTTTACACCGGACGAGGGGTACCGCCTGGCTTCCGCTGCGCTGGACGGCTCCGAAATTGCCGTCGGCGCGGACGGCACATACTCCTTCATGCTGGAACAGCTCGTAGACTGGACTGTAACGGCGAAGTTCGAGAAGATAGCAGTACCCAGCACGGTCACCGTAAACTGCGGCAAAAACGGCACAGTAACCCCCGGCACCAAAGCCTGCGAAAACGGCTCGGAGGTCGTCCTGACGGTAACTCCGGACGATGGCTACAAAGTTAAGTCCGTGACCCTGGACGGCAGGGCGGTAGCGCTGACCGACGGAAAATTCACGTTCACCGTAACGGCTGACTGCACGTTCGCGGTTGAGTTCGAGAAGATTGCGGAATCCCATACCGTGACCGTGAACTGCGGCAAAAACGGCACAGTAACTCCCGGCACGAAATCCTGCGAAGACGGCGCGGAGGTCGTCCTGACGGTTACTCCGGACGCGGGATACAAGGTGAAGTCCGTGACCCTGGACGGCAAGGCTGTAACGCTGACCGACGGAAAATACACGTTCACCGTGACGGCTGACTGCACATTCGCGGCGGAGTTCGAGAAGCTGTCCGGAGGTTCTTCGGGAGGTTCCGGCGGCTCGGGAAGCTCCGGCAGTTCCGGAAGCTCCAGACCCTCTGCGGCAAAGCCGGAGAGCACTCCGATCATGAACGGCGCTCCGATAAGCTGGAGCGATATCGCAAAGGATCTTGGAAAGCTACCGGACGGCGGCTCTGCGGAGATATCGCTGAACGGCGAATACACAGTCCCTGCCGACCTCATCGGCGTGATCAGGGACAGGAAGCTCACCGTGGAGTTCATATCTGACAGCGTCAAGAGCTGGGTAGTACGCGGCGGGGACGTTACCGTGACCTCGGCGGCTGATTTCTCAGCGCTCCCGGGCAATGCGGATAAGAGTGCGCTCCGCGGCGTTCCGGGCGCTGACCTGAAGGTAAGCGGGACGACTGTCCCTGCTGAACTGAAGCTGCATTTCCGCAGGGAATTCGCGGGGCAGTTCGCGAATATCTACAGGCTGAATGGCAATGCTCCGGAGTTCATCGGCTGCGTAACGGTAGGCGGCGACGGTTATGTGAACGTCCCCGGAGTCTGCAATGCCGGAGAGTACATCGTGATGGCCTGCGAATTCAGCGGCCTTAACGGCGACGCTGACAACGACGGCAGTCTGACCGCCCTCGACGCTTCCGCTATCCTGAAGGACATCGTAGGCGCGGCGAAGCCCGCGAACCCGCTGATGTGCGACTTCAACGGCGACGGCGCAGTCAACGCGCTGGACGCTTCCGCCGTGTTAAAGGCGGTCGTTGGCATTACGGCGTGAACCTTAACGGCCTGCGTAAGTGAATAAAATGACCCGCTCCTGCTGTGAAAGCCGGAGCGGGTCGCGTATTATTCAGCTTATTCAGCGGGAAGTTCCTGCTGACCGCCAGAGAGCCGTTTCAGTGATTGAAAGCCTGGGAAAATCCGTTCTCGCGCAGTTTCTCAAGATAACTGTAAATGGCGTCATCGTTGTACACCTGTTCGAGGTTTTCATTTTTTATTGAGCGTATCGTACACGCGAGAAAAGAATACTCCATAGCCAGCGATGTATCAAACACACCCTGGTCGTCCGTATTGACTGAAACGAACTGCACTGTTTCCTGCGCAGAAGGGGAAACGGGGAAAAATCTGAATATCGGGTGCTGTTCATATTTGTCAAAGGGTCCGATGAGGACATTTGACGAGGGATTGCTTTCTATCCCTATATGCTTTCCCGCCAATTCCTTCATCATTTTATCCTGAAGCGCCGTGACCATGGAAATGTACTGCTCGGTTATTCGGACAGCCTCTGTTTCATTCCCCTTTTTTCTCGCCCCGATGTCATAATGATACATTGAATAGAGCCTCGCCGCCTTTTGGTTATTTCGTATCAGGTCCAGCTCCTTTGATTCGTAATTCATCTTTTTGTGCTTGTTATACCAGTAGCAGGCTCCATTTATGTGGTTTTTCAGCGGCTTATCGTATACTTCTTTGTCGTATTTTTCATAGCGGTAAAGCCCGGGGTCGTCGCCCCTTAGACGCCAGCCGTTGTAATAGTCTATCAGCGAAAAGCCGTCCCCATAAATATAGGACATGAGCTGATGAGCCTTTTCTTCAAGCTGCTGTTTGAGTATGCTGTCGATGTAAATTCCATATTCCTGCGTTTTTTTCAGTGCCCAGACAATATTGTCAAGGTGATCCTGTATTCTTAGCACTATCTTATTGTTCTTGAGAGCATAGTATTCAGGAGCGCTTACTCCCAGCGCCATCGCATGACCTATACGCTCGCCTGTTGTCATGTCAAGGAATAGTGTGGCTTCATCTATCGCCCTCAGGCCGTCGACAAGGTCCATGAAGTCCTCTCCGGCATGATAGGTGGCGTATAAATGAGGCTGGAAGTTCTCTTCACAGAGCGGACTGCTTTTATGCCCTGAAATGCAGAAATCCCTTAAGAACCGAAACGCGACCGCAAAAACCTCCGGCCGGCAGCCGATTTCAAAATTGCATGCGTCTATCCCTCTTATCCTGCGGCATAAATACGGTTCCCTTTCAAGCGAACCTGCAATAGCCAGAGCTTGTTTCTCCGTGCTTTTTCTCACTTTGGAATTTCTGGGATCGACAGCCCAGCGCTCGGCTTTTTCCTTTGGGTTTTTATCCTCGTCAGGAAATTTCGGAAAATGGAGAACGTAGAAATAATCGTTTGAATCGCTGAATCCATGATGTTTCATTTTCAGCATATAATCCTGGGTCCCGGTCCCGTTCAAAGACATGATGACCTGATCGGTTTTCCGTATTGCCATGATTTGGGCGTCCACTTTATTTTTAGGTCCGATCCTCATTTCAAGGGAGCGGACATTGCCATTTTTCATGCTTTCAACTACAGAAAGGTTCTTGGCTTCACGGTCATATACGGGGTACATATCAAAGATCTTGTCCTTTCTGTTCTGGTACAGGGCAAAATTCTTGAATCCATATCTCTGATTGACCTGTATCATTTCATTGCGGAATTGGCTTTTTATCAGCAGATACAGATAAAACAGGTCCATGAAACGCTTCATCTGATTTTTGTCGACATTCGTTTTCGAATAGATGAACTTAAACGCCTTATACAAGAAAGAACGTTCTCCTGCCAGTGAACGGCAGCAATCATCTGACTCATAAGCAGGAAGCACGTCCCGGGTTATCGCATAGTCTATATGATTCTGTACGCTCCTGAGATGGTACTTGGCGGCGTCAATCCTACTGCAAAGCGGGGTTATTGAAAACGATCCTTCAATAAAGCGCTGCAATGCCTGTACCGAATTCATTTTGTTGTCGGCGGCATTCTCGCTGCCGAACTTCAGCCAGAGCAGAAGAGAGGCCCGCAGCCAGCAGGCTATTTTAAGGCGCAGTACCCAGTCGATACGGTTGTCGTTTGCGCCAAGCGACACGCCGGGATTAAGGTTCTCGTGAAAAAGGTTGTAAAAAATGTACTCGTCATGCTTGACCTTAGCTTTGAAGTAAGTCAGTATCCGTGCCGGGTGGTTCATCAGGCATATCCATGAAAGGTCGAAGCAGCGGGTCGAGCCGTTAAGATGAAAGTGGTTTTCGGCGAGTCCCTTTTTCAGTATCTCATCGAGCCTTCTGTCATCAGTGCGTATCTGCGCCGGCCATGTAAAATGATTGAGATGCTTAAATCCCTGCGTATCAACATACGCCATATGAGCCGTCGTCAGAAGATCCTGTCCCAGATAAAGATAACAGTATCTCCAGTTAAGAAGCTGATCCTGACGGCAGATCGGCTCATTTTCATATGTGCTCAACACCTGCAGCGTATATTCGGGCAGAAGCGCAAATACGCTTTCACCGCCGCAGCTTTCGCCGCGCTGTTTTATCGTATGCTGCATATCATCATATAGCATGTCGATCTCCTCATAGGTGAGATTGCCGAGCAGCTGACCCGCGCAGTGATGATATGTAAGTCTGCTCACTTTTTCAGAGCTGATATTGAGCTGTTCTTTATCCGGATCATTCAGAGCGTTTAGCATCAGTTCCGGCTGGATCTGACTGAACACTATCCTTAGATGGTTCCTTAGCGTCTTCATTCTTTTCTGCTCCTGTAGGGTCGTTTTGAGGATCTGTATTATCCGCGGGCGTTATTTCTTTGGATTTAGCTTCTCTGGCTCCATCGTCATCTTTCGGCTTTGGTTTCTCTATGCCGAATGTGTCTGCAACAGCATTCATGATACCATCGACAATACCCTTTTTATTGATAGCTTTACGCCAATTCTTGACAGCTGTCGACATTTTAGCTGCTGACAGCTCGAAAAAGAGCTCATATGAGGTTTGGCTAGAAAAGTGCTGAATGATATCATCTTCTGCTGATAATATCGCCTCATACTTTTCATCTATATTTTTGATCGGCGATTTCGAACCGGTCAGCTTTTTTAAGGTCAGAAGTTTTTCCATGTTTCCCCTCAACGCTGACATAATATTTTCCTGGACGAATAGTTTTGTGACGGAATTGTCACCGTTATCGCTGATCTTAATAACCGCATCTGGTATCTGTTCGGTGACCTCTCTCATGCTGGAAATTGCATTGTCTGCTATTAACCTGATATTGTCGTAATTTGTATAGAAGAAATTATTATCGACTTTAAAACTGTTTTCCGGCATTTGATTTTTATTGTTAAGCTCCAGATATGGCAGGTTTAACTGCGATTCATTGTCTGAAGCGGAGATCATGGTCGTGCCGCAAAGAAGGTTTATCAAAGCATTACTTCCAATGATCGGGTCAAGATGTTTTGTTTCCGTTATTTTTGAACTTTCAGCGTATTTTGTTATCTGATGGAACACGTCCCAGTTTATCAGGACATTGTACAAATGGTTCAGGCATGCCAGTTGAGCGCGGTCGCGCGTCAAATAATACTCCTGCGTGGTAAGAAGCGACAGAAGAAATGCGGAAATATCAAAGCAGATAGTTTGTCTTTCTATCAATTCTTCTTTCTTATGCTTGGTCGGCATAACTATTCTCGTATAATTGTCGTTGGTCAGTACATAGCAGTACTTGCTGATCATAATTCTCATCAATTCAAGATTCTGTGACTGAACCGATTCTCCATCTTCTTTTTCCGGAATGCTGTATAGCTTTTTCAAAACCTTGATATTGACCTCAAAATGTCCGAGATTCTGATATTCGGCGCCAAAGATCTTTGCGTAGTCAAAATTCCACAGCACACCGCCGGTGATCTCGTACACCCAGCTGAAATCGTTGTTTTTCATACCGCCAAGCATTTCTCTGTGCAGGAATATTGTAAAAAACATACGCAGAGCGAAAACCAGCTTATAGGTCTGCATGAAATCCCGCTGGTTTCGTGCATTTTTAGAGAGTGCAGAAATAAGCCGCATTAAATTGGCATAGGTATACTCCTGCTTTTCCTCTGTTGTTATGCCGTACCTGTTGATAATGTCGGTGACTATATTTATCGCAGAAGGTACCTTAAGGGAATCGACAGCGCCTGCCAGTTTTAAAATTATCTGATAGTTTTCCTTGGACAGATTTCTGTCGCACCAATTATAGATGAAATAAACCTGAAGAGCGTCCAGGTTGCCAAGCCGTCTGGAGATGGCTTCCTGTATCTGGCTATCCTCGTTATTGTTTGCGGCTGCATTCAGGAGCGCTGCATACATGTCGGCATAGCCCAATTCTTCATTGAGGTCCGGCAAGGCGTTGAAATACGACAAAAAGTGCGTAAGATCCCTCATGTTGCCGGGAATGAAATTGTGGAGATAATGACCCGGCTTGACGAGGTCGACGCCCGTCTTTTTGTGTATCAGATTTATGAGCCTTTCCTGATAATCCGACGGAGAATAGGTAAGCAGGTCCCTTTCTTCCTTATCTGACTTCCCGGTGTATTCCAGCTGCAGTCTTGAGCTGTTGTTTACAATGAAATCGCTGATAACCGGCAGATGTATCTGATGGGTTGCCGGGAGTATCTTATTCAGGTATCTGACCGTCATATCCTGTGGGCTGCGTGTATCAGAAATATTGTAGCTGTCAGACTTATAATAGTCCAGCAGCGGCTTGAACTCTACGATAAAGTGCTGCTCAATGATCTGGTGCATCTGATCCATATTCACTGCCATCAGCAGTATTACATTAGGGATAATACAATACTTGCGTATATCCTCGATTATTTCGAAGGATTTCTGGGTATTTAGGTCGGCGTCGTCTACCAGCATGACCAGATAGCTGTCTTTGGTATTTCCGTGGATCTGATTCAGATAGCAGTCTACCAATTCCCTGAAGGTGTTTTTGAGTCTGCTGAAATCTCCGAGCTCGGTAAGCTCCTCGAGGTCGCTGTCTGAATTCGTGTCCTTTTTCTTGCTATAGATAAAGTCAAGCAGCTTATAGCATTCCGTAAATTTCTCGACGACTTTGCTTCGTGCATACATTGTCTGCATATCGCCTGAATTCCTGGTGTCATTGTCGTCTTTTTCCCATTTCATACGGAGGTCGGAAAACATGCGCGATATGGTTATGCGCATGAAGCTCTCGTCCGAGGAAATGCTGCATGGGTCTATTGGCGAAAGTACAGAGAAGTTGCAGACCTTTGCCTTTTCACCAAGTAGATTATATAATGCGTTTTTTTCATCTCTTTCTTTTTTTGATAAATCATACAGCGAATTAGCGACAGACAGCATTGCGGTGGATTTTCCGCCGCCTCTTTCTGCGCAGTATACTATTATATTATTGTGATAGTATTTGTCAAGTATACTGTTTCCGTAGTCTGACCTGTCTGTGGCAGAGCAAATTTCGTTTATCAGATCGGCACTTCTTTTATATGCATAATAAAAGAATTTTTCTGGTTTGTCCAGATCCTTTTCGATAAGAAACCTGTCCTCGAAGCCCTTGCTGACTTTGATCATTTTAACATCGCGCATGTGTCGCTCCTCCTAAAAAATTTGGAGATCAAAATTAGCTATATTTTGATCTCCAATAATGCTAAATTAATTCTGCTGCGGATACATATTACGGTATTCGTTTAATTCTTTTCTTTGCGCGACCGATCTTTTGATCATCTGCGCAAAGAGAAGATTGCTCTGTGATAATCCCGGGCACTCGCGCCGGATCTGGTCGTCGACCTCTGTGCTGTTTATCCAGTTGATATCCCAGTCATGCAGCCGCTGACCAGAGGAATAAAGATATCTTACATAATCACTAAGTTTGTTCTGCAGTTCCGGATTTTTTCCATAGAAATCTGCTATTCGTTTGATGATCTCATTTGGGTTGCTGTTGCAGTCTTTTTCCATCTGGACAAGGACTGGCAGGTGATCAGAATATTTTTTCGGGTGAATGAACTGTGATTGTTCACCGGTACGATAAGCGCAATAAAAACTGTCGCCGTTTCTGGAATCCGACCCCAGAGAAATCTCGCCCATATCCATCTGCCGAAGCATATTTGCGACAAGTTCCATGATCTCCTGGTCATTATATTTCATAACAGGGCTTTGTCCTATCCTGCTGAAAAGATTTCTCACGTCTTTTCTCGGCTTGATCTCTACGGACAGGTTCTGATTCAAAAAGTCGTTGTTTGCCTTTAGTTCTAATTCTTCGCCCTCCTTCGCTATGGTTTCTTCAAACGCTTCCGAGAGTGAAGTATATTTAAATAATATGCTCGGCTCTGCCTTCTCTTTCATGACAGGCCCGGAGCCTTCAGAACTATTGTATATAAATGCGTCAAGCTGTTCCCAGCTTAAAAACGGAGCCGTGTGTTCCATCAATTCAGCAAATGCCCTGCCATAAATGGAGCGCACTCCGAAATTCATCATTATCTTGTCTGTATCAAGGATATCGTTTGTGACCGGGATCCTGGGATCGTACTGATTCAGCAGCAGCATAAAGTCATAGTTAAGGGTCATGTAAAGCAGTTCGGCACAGGACCTGTCTGCGAACGAAGCAGCTTCCAGCCCGGCAATGATATCGGCGCTGAATATTTTATAGAACAGCTCCCGGCAGAAGGACGTTTTGATATCCGGAAGAATGATGAACGGGATAACGCTGTATCTGTCAAGCGTAGTGTCTTGAGTTATTCGCAGGGTGTAGAAAGCCTGATAGTCGCCATTGGCGTTTTTCAGCGGCTTTACCCAGACGTCGCGCACATTCCGGCTGTTCCATGACGATCTGCTGAAGCCACTGTTTGAAGCGACCTGCGCAACATATTCGTGGAAAGGCTCTCCTGATTGCTTTTCATACATAGTGAGCGTATAGCTTGTATTGGAAAACGAGCCTTCGCCGTTTGCATACGCGATCTTAAATGAAAAATCGCGCCATCTGTATGAACTCCATGCATGGAACGGATATCCGGAGTCCAGCATTCTCTGGAAGTAAGCAGGCTTCATTAAAAGCGCCCTGTCGCTCTGGACTATCGTGATGACGCTGATGGACCTCAACACTTCGCTTTCTAGTTCCTGATAGTCCATCTTTCGTCCTGCATTTTTCAGAAGCTCATATATCTTATGGATAAATGTATCCAGCAGCCGTCGGATCGCCCTGCCGTGGATCAGTATATCATCTGCGATCAGTATTTCCGGGAAAATGCCTCTGGTCTGATATTCATTCACGATTTCGGGGATATAGGCGAACAATGCGCTGTCAGAGATCATAGTATCCTCAATACCCGCCAGCGC
>CAKSHG010000039.1 GCA_934456315.1 uncultured Oscillospiraceae bacterium
ACTCCCATTCTGACCTTTGTTGCAGCGATCTCAAGCTGCTTTTTCAGTAGTGCGTCCATATAGACCTCCTGTGAATTTTGTGGCTTTCGCCTTATTATCTTTTATATCAAGCGGTTTCCCGCCTAATGTCTTATACAGTGGATTGTGCAAAGTCAATTCCGATCATGAATGCAAGCAATATCAGTATCGACACAGTAAGCACGACTTTTTCCCATGTGAACCGAAAGGCAGGTTTCGTTTTCTCAGCTCCCAAACGTATGACCGGCATTCTATAGGTCTTTCCGCAGCTTTTGCAGACCTTAGCGTTTTTCGCAGAAAATGCAGCCCGAACGACTTTTGCGCCGCACTTCGGACAAAACTCCTCAAACACCGGAAGATACATCAGCTCACAACCTTTCGATATAGTCGATAAGCTCCGCCATCGCTCCGGAATTATTGTCGCACAGCACGATGTCAGCGTTTTCCTTTACCGACGGCTGCGCATTCGCGACCGCCGCGCCTAGATCCGCAG
This sequence comes from uncultured Oscillospiraceae bacterium, assembly GCA_934456315.1. Classification (GTDB taxonomy): domain Bacteria; phylum Bacillota; class Clostridia; order Oscillospirales; family Ruminococcaceae; genus CAG-115. Next base: position 512 of record CAKSHG010000039.1, read on the forward strand.
ACTGTATCATCGCGAGGTCGTTCATGAAATCCCCTGCCGCGACGGTGAACCTGTCCTCCGCGCCTATCGCACGGATAAGCTGTTTGTAGCCCGCCGCCTTGTCGATACCCTCCGGCAGGCACTCGAAGAACATCGGCGCGGAACGCACCCAGTGCACTCCGCTGAACTCCGGACTGCTATCTATCCAGCCCTGGAGCCCGTCCATCTTCTCCGGCGGGTAGGCGAACAGGACCTTCAGCCAGCCGTCCCCCGGGATATCGTCGAGCCTGCTCCAGTCCGCCTGGACGTTTTCAAGATTCAGGTGCCACTGCTCCGTGTCATTCAGGAACGGAACATGAACCACATTCCCGCGGAGCACCTCCACCCCGATGTCGGGATAGCGCTCTGCGACGCGCTTTATGATGTCCGCCGCCCTGTCCCCGATGGCGCACTGCCACAGGAACCTCTCCTGCCGGAAGTCGTAGACCGCCGCGCCGTTGTAGACCACCGCCGGGCAGTCAAGCCGCAGCTTGTCTGCGATGTGCTTCGCCATTGAATAACCGCGCCCGGTGGCGATGGTGAACAGTCCGCCGCCTGCCCGGAAGCGCTCTATAGCCTCAAGATCGACGGGAAGTATCTGCTTGTCGTCAGTCAGCAGCGTCCCGTCAAGATCTGTCATTAGTATGACCTTGCTGAATTCCATTATCAGCCCTCTATGCTCTTCAAAAATTTCTGGAAATACTCCGGAAGTTCGCTGTCGAACTCCATGTATTCCCCGGTGCGCGGGTGTACGAACCCGATCTTCTTCGCGTGGAGGCACTGTCCCTCCAGCCAGGCGGGCTTGCCGTTCCCGTAGACCGGGTCCCCGGCTACAGGGTGACCCAGGTACGCCATGTGAACGCGTATCTGGTGCGTTCTTCCGGTTTCAAGCCTTACCCGCAGGTGGGTATACCCCGGGAATCGCTCCAGCACGAAGTAATGCGTGACCGCCTCCCGGGAATTCTCCAGGGTGACGCACATCTTCTTGCGGTCGGTCCTGTGACGCCCTATCGGGGCGCTGACCGTGCCGTCCTCCTTGATCCCGCCGCAGACCACCGTTTCGTACTCCCGGGTGAAGCTGTGCTCCTTTATCTGCTCGGACAGCCCCAGGTGAGCCATGTCGTTCTTCGCGACCATCAGCAGCCCGCTGGTGTCCTTGTCGATACGGTGGACTATCCCCGGTCGTATCTCGCCGTTTATCCCGGAAAGGCTGTCGCCGCAGTGGTACATCAGCGCGTTAACCAGCGTGCCGGAATAATGCCCCGCCGCCGGGTGGACTACCATGCCCTTGGGTTTGTTCACCACCAGCAGGTCATCGTCCTCGTACACGATATCCAGCGGGATATCCTCCGGGAGGATATCCGTGCTCTGCGGCTCCGGCAGCGTTATCTCTACCGCTGCGCCCGCAGCCGGAATGTCCTTTTTGCCGGCAGGCACACCGTTCACCAGGACGTTCCCCTGCTCGATGAGCCGCACCGCCGCGCTCCTGGAAAGCTCCGTGCCGTCGGCGATGAGCTTATCCAGCCGTACTCCGCCGGGCGCGGAAAGCTCAATCGTTTCCATCGCTCTTGGGCTCCTCCGGAGCGGCAGGCTGCGACTTCTGCGCCTTTTTCGCGCGGTTCTCCTTTATTTCGTCGACGACCACCGCAAGGCACAGCAGGATACCTCCTACGACCGCGCAGATGTCCGCGAAATTGAATATCGGGAAGTTGATTATCCTGACATCGATAAAATCCACGACGCTGCCGCCGTTGAACAGTCGGTCAACCAGATTCCCGATACCGCCGCCGATTATCAGTGAAGTCGCGACAACGTATGTGCCGCGCTGGATACGCCTGGTCACCAGTCCCACTATCAGCGCAACGATCACCAGCGAGGTGATACCGATGAGGAACGCAGTCTTGCCCTCCATCATGCTGAAAGCGGAGCCGTTGTTGGTGCAGTAGAACAGATTCAGTACCTCGACCCCGTCGATTTTTATCAGCGGGACCACGTTGTACATCTCAAGATTCGATACGACCAGCCATTTTGTGAGCTGGTCTATACCGACCAGCACCGCCGCAAGCACCAGTGCGGCGTACTGCCTGTACTTACTCAAAAAAGCTCTCATAAATCCTCTCTAGACTTTACCACAAAAAGGCAGGAGAAGGGAACGCTCCCCCTCCCCTGCCGGAATAGCTTATCAGCCCAGATCGAGCTTCATTACTGCCGCGCAGCGTGCGCACAGGTGCGGGAACTTAGCGTCGGAACCAACGGACTTGTCGTGGCTCCAGCAGCGCTCGCACATCTCGCTTGCAGCCTTCTCGACTGTAACGGAAACGCCCTCGAAAGCGCCCTTGAACTCGCCGTCAGCGCCGTTCTTAACGGTAACGTTGGATACGGAGAACGCCTGTGCAAGCTCCGGATAAGCGGAAAGCTCGCTGAAGTTTGCGTCGTCAGCGTAAAGTGTAACGTCGGCGTCGATGGGCTTACCGATAACGCCTGCGGTACGCTTTGCTTCGAGTGCCTTGAGCACGTCGTCGCGCACTGCATGGATCTTGTTCCACTTTGCCTCGAACTCTGCGCCGAGAACAACGCCGGTCTTTTCGGGCATCTGGTTGAACGGAACGCCGCGGAGGTCGTCGGTGGACTTGTGCGGCATGTACTTCCAGATCTCGTCGGAAGTGAATGTCAGGATAGGCGCGATGAGCTTTACAAGGGAATCCAGAATGATATACATCGTGGTCTGGACTGCCTTTCTCTCCTCGGACTTCTCTGCGGAGCAGTACAGCGTATCCTTTACTACGTCGAGGTAGAAGTTGGACATGTCTACAACGCAGAAGCTGTGGATAGCGTGGTATGCAAGGTAGAAATCAAAGCTCTCGTAGGAAGCCTTTACCTTTTCGATGACTGCGTCGAGTCTTGTGAGCGCCCACTTGTCGATATCGCTGATCTTGTCGAGCGATACCATGTCTGTATCAGGGTTGAAGCCGCTGCCGTTTCCGAGGTTGCCCAGGATAAAGCGCGCGGTGTTTCTGATCTTTCTGTAAGCCTCGGAAAGCTGCTTGAGCATCTCCGGGGATACTCTTACGTCATTGTGGAAGTCGAGGGACGCTACCCACAGACGGAGCACGTCGGCGCCGTACTTGCAGATAACTTCCTCGGGGAGGACAACGTTGCCCTTGGACTTGTGCATTACCTCGCCCTTGCCGTCAACTACCCAGCCGTGGGTGCAGACTGCCTTGTAGGGAGCCTTGCCGGTGGTCGCAACGGAAGTCAGCAGGGAGCTCTGGAACCAGCCTCTGTACTGGTCGCAGCCCTCGAGGTAGAGGTCAGCCGGCCAGGAAAGCTCGGGGCGCTCCTGGAGTACCGCAGCGTGTGTGCAGCCGGAATCGAACCATACGTCGAAGATATCCATTTCCTTGCGGAACTTGCCGCAGCCGCACTCGCACTTAACGTCAGCCGGAATGAACTCGGACGGATCCTTGGAATACCAGGAATCGGAGCTCTCCTTGCGGAACATATCGGAGATAGCCTTGATGGTCTTGTCGTTTACGATGACCTTTCCGCAGTCCTCGCAGTAGAGGATCGGGATCGGCACGCCCCAGCGGCGCTGACGGGAAATGCACCAGTCGCTGCGCATGTTGACCATGTTCTTGATGCGCTCCTCGCCCCACTCGGGGATCCACTTTACTTCCTCGATAGCCTTGATGGTTTCAGGCTTGAACATATCCACGTTGCAGAACCACTGGTCCGTTGCGCGGTAGATGATCGGCTCGTGGCAGCGCCAGCAGTGCGGATAGGGGTGGACGATCTTCTGCATCGCGAGCAGGGTGTTGTCGTCCTCAAGGCGCTTTGCGATAGCCTTGTTTGCGTCTGCGGTCTTTAAGCCCGCGAAATCTCCTGCCTCCTCGGTCAGCACGCCCTTTGCGTCAACGGGAACGATGATCTTGAACATCCCCTTGTACTTGTTGCAGACCTCGAAGTCCTCCAGACCGAAGCCGGGAGCGGTGTGAACGCAGCCGGTACCGCTGTCGAGCGTAACGTGGTCGCCGACGATGACCGGGGACTTTCTGCCCATGAACGGGTGGTCGGTTTCGATGAGCTCCAGGTCAGAGCCGAGGAAGTTTCCGATGGTGGAGTACTTCTTGATACCGACAGCGTCCATAACTGTGGAAACCAGCTCGGCAGCCATCAGCAGGTACTGACCGAAGGACTTGCTCTCCTCGTCCTCGACCTTTACGAATGTGTATTCGTAGTTCGGACCGAGGCAGATAGCGAGGTTGCCCGGCAGAGTCCATGTGGTGGTCGTCCAGATAACGACGTACGCCTTGGAGAGGTCAATGCCGAGGTCGTCGAACTTGCCCTTGGAATCGCTTATCGGGAACTTTACATAGATGGAGTAGCAGGGATCGTCCTGATACTCGATTTCAGCTTCTGCGAGGGCGGTGTTGCAGTCTGCGCACCAGTAAACCGGCTTCAGACCCTTGTAGATGTAGCCCTTCTGCATCATCTTGCCGAATACCTCGACCTGCTTAGCCTCGAACTCGGGCTTGATGGTGAGGTACGGGTCGTCAAAGTCGCCCCATACGCCCAGGCGCTTGAACTGCGCCTTCTGACCGTCCAGGCAGGACAGCGCGAACTCGCGGCAGCTCTTGCGGAGGGTCACAGGGTCGATCTTGCCGCTGTCGATACCGATCTGCTTGATAGCCTTCAGCTCGATGGGCAGGCCATGGCAGTCCCAGCCGGGAACGTAGTTAGCGTTGTAGCCGGTCATGCTCTTGTACTTTACAATGATATCCTTGAGCACCTTGTTCATCGCGGTACCCATGTGGATATTGCCGTTTGCATAGGGAGGGCCGTCGTGGAGAGTATAGGAGGGCTTGCCCTTGTTCTTCTCGGAAAGGGCGTAGTAAAGGCGGTCCTGCTCCCACTTATCCAGCATTTCCGGCTCTCTCTGGGGGAGGTTGCCCCTCATCGGGAAGTCGGTCTTGGGAAGATTTAGTGTGTTGTTGAAATCCTCTGACATCTGATGTGTCTCCTTGCTTTATTGTTTTTATATCTGCGCCGGCGGACCGGAGCGGTGATTTACTTGTTTTCGCTTCCGCTTTCAAACGGAATGTCGGCTGTGCGGCGCTTCTTCATTGAATTCACGCTGAAAAAAGGCGAATCGTTCTGCGCTGCGTCGTCAGGTATCGAGCGGAACGGCTCCTCTGATGCGCCCGCAGTCACAGGCTGCTTCTCTGCGGGAGCTTCAGGCTCCGCCGGCTTCGGCTGTTCAGCCTTTGCCGCTGCCTGCTTTGCTGCGTTGGCTGCGGCTGCCTTTGCCTTTTCAGCCTCGCGCTTCTCTGCCTCGGCGGCGGTCTGTCTTACATACTCGTTTTCGCACATCTCCGGCAGCTTTGCTATCAGGTCCATGTGGGACTTGTATGCGGTCAGCAGGCGGTTTCTGTACTCGTCCGCCTCCTTGCGGGTCTTTTGCAGGATATTCTGCTGGATCTCGGTCTGCTTCTTCATCATGCGGTCGATCTCGTCCGCCTTTGCACGGGCGTCCTTGACCAGCTTGTCGGCGCGCTCGTTCGCTTCCTTGGTCATGCGCTTTGCGTACTCGTCGGCGTCGGAAGTGGTCTTGTCAGCCTTTTCCTGCGCTTCCTTGAGCTGCTTCTCTACTGCTGCGTTCGTTTCCTCGCGGAGCTTTTCAGCGGCAGCCTTTGATTCGCTGACGATCTGGTTGCCCTGCTTCTGCGCGAGCAGCAGCGCGTCCTTCAGCGCGTCCTCGTCGTCGCGGTATTCGCGTATCTTGTCGGCGAGCACCTCGAGCTTCCTCTCAAGCTCGTTCTTGTCCTTCTGGAGCTGCGCGAACTCGCTTGACAGCTCCCGCAGGAACTCGTCTACATCATCAGTCTTATAGCCGTTGAAGGTCGCTTTTTCGAAGCGCCTGGACAGAATATCCTTTGCATTCATGCTGATACTTCCCTTCTCATTTCCGCATTCTGCGGAGTCGGCGCGGCTGCGCCGTAATATGTTCTCGTCCGTTCAGACGTATTTTTCGATAACAATGCGGAGCTTTCCCTTGCGGGATTCTCCGTTTATTGCGGACAGACGGTACCTACCGCTGCCGCGTACAGATATTATGGTGTTTTCCCTGACCTCCGCGCTTACATTCGTGCAGGGGCAGTGATCCGCGCTCACCATGCCTGACTTTATCAAGGACGCGGACTTCTCTCTTGATGTATTTGCTGCTGCGGCTACAATGCAGTCCAGCCTTAGCGATGAAACCGTGACGTCCATGCGCTGCATTTTCTGCTCCGGGAGCGGTCTGGTAACTCCGACCTCCGCGCTGACTCCCACCCTGCCGACCTTGTCGACGCGGGAAACAAGCTCCAGTGCGGTTTCGTGGACGAAAACCACCGCGTATCCCTCCGCAACAAGAATATCCCCGAGCAGCTCCCGCTTTATTTCAAGCGAGAGCAGTGCTCCGAGAAACTCTCTGTGTGTAAGTTTGTCGCTGCTGCGAAAGCTGAACGTTACCGCCCTGACCGGGAAAATATCCTTCGGGGCGAGCTCCTGCGCGTAGGTGCCCTCGAGCACTCCGCAGACCGTCCTCGCCGCGCCGTCGTACCCTCCGAAGAACACAAGCCCGCCTTTTACGGCGAATCTTGCGACCACAGCCTCGCGCTCATTCAGGAATCCGGAAAACCGCGGAACTCCCGACTTTATCGCAAGCCGCTGCATATCGGCGATGTGCGCGGAAAGATAACGCTCCTCCTCGCTAAGCGTACCGGGGTTCATCAGAACTCCTCGTTGTCAAGCATATCGCCGCTGATATCAACGGTCCTGGGGGTGATGGAATAGGTGCACTCTGCAACTCTGACGATCCTGCCGTCGATAGCTGCGCATACGCCTGCCATAAAGTCAACGATCCTCTTTCTGGAATCAACGCTGGTCACCTTTTCAAGGTTGAGTATAACGCTCTTGTTCTCTCTGAGGAAGCGGACCGGCTCCTTCATGATCTCCTCGTACTTTGTGGGCTGAACGATCTTTACAGAAGCATTCTGTAAGGAAGTCGGCTTCATGTTGATCACCTTATCTGTATTTCTGGGTGCAGAAAAGCGGGGCGCCTCTGCCTCTGCCTGCGTAACAGCGGAGCTGGAGGTGTCGTAGCCCTCGTCCTCGTACGCGGTATCCTCGTCGTACTCCGCGTCGCTCTGTCTGAACCTCGAAAAGATGTCGCTTAATGCCATGATATTTTCCTCCCAATTATAAATATTTTCTGTATCCGAACAGACCTGACCCTATCCGGACAATTGTGGACCCGTGCCTTACCGCCATTTCGTAATCCCCTGACATTCCCATGGAGAGAGTGTCAAATACGCCGGCGCTGTTAACTGCTTTGTCAGCATGCAGGTCGCCGAAAAGGCGCTGCATAGCCGCAAACGTATCCTCCCCGCAGCCGGGCGGCGGTATCGTCATCAGACCTCGCAGCCTGATATGCGGAAGTTCCCTGACCTGTGCGCAGAATTCTGCGGCGCTTTCCGGGGTGATGCCTCCCTTTGTTTCTTCCCCGCCGATGTTTATCTCGGCGAGTATATCCATGTCCAGACCGTGCTGACCGGCCCTGCGGCTGATCTCCTCAGCGAGATGTACGCTGTCCACGGAATGGATCATCGAAACCTTGTCTATGATGTACTTCACTTTGTTGGTCTGCAGCCCGCCTATGAAGTGCATTTCAGCCGGAGCGTACTGCTCCCGCTTGTCCAGGAATTCCTGCACGCGGTTCTCGCCAAGCAGGTCTATCCCAAGACCCACTGCATAATTTATGCGCTCCGGGTCGACCGTCTTTGTGACCGCCATCAGCCGCACCTTGTCGGTGCGCCCGGCAGCGTACATCGCCTTGTCTATGTTTTCGCAGATTCGGGCATAGCTTTCCCTGATGTCGTCAAAGCTTGTCTGCGTATTACTCAACAACTTTTCCATCATACAGATCCTTGCCTTCTGTTACTATTTTATCGTAGAGCTTCAGGTAGCCGTCGTCCGCCTCCTGGGTGCAGATTATATAATCCTCTCCCCAGTACTCGACGTTGACCTTTCTGAAAACGAGCTTTCCGCCCTGGACAATGTAGACTCCGCGCACGTCGTCCTCCGTGTAGCGCAGCGCGCTCTTGGAGATACGCAGCCCGCCGTAGCTGTTGACGATATACTTGAACTGCGCCGTGCGCCCGGAAGCCACCGAAGCGGTCAGCGTGTCGCACTCGAAAACGTAAACCGCCGTCCCGTCGCCGCGTCCGGTGTCGGTTATCGACACCACCTCGGCGGAGATAGGAGCAGGGTCGCTGGAAACTCTAAGCGTGACCTCGCCGCCCTCGTTGCAGCCGAAAAGCTGGCTGGAATCCATCACGGCGGCGACCCGCCAGCGGTAGTCGGCGATCAGCTTTCCGACCTGCCCGGACTTTGAGCCGAGGTCGGGTCTGTCGAGTATCTGCTCGATCTGCTCTGCGGTTATGGTCGAGGAATCCTCAAGGCTAAGCCTGTCCTCATAGCCGTCCACGCTGCTGACGAAATAGCCTGCTCCGCCCGCCTGGATATCCTGCACGTCGCCGGAGAGCACCGCCTCCAGCTCCGAAACGCGGCTGCGCAGCGAGCTTATCTTGGATTCGTAGCTCGCGATGTCGCCACGGGATATCTCCCGCTTCGACAGCACTCCGAGCATGGAGTTTTCCTGCTCCTGTGCTGCGGCGTAGTCGCCGTTTATGAGGCTTTCAAGTATCAGCGAATGCCGCTCGTTTATCTGGTTCGATATCGTTTCAAGCTGGTTGTTGTCCGTACCGGCAAGGCGCTGCGCGTCCGTCAGCACGGCTATCTGCTCGTTTATCTTCTCAATCTCGCGGCGGCGCTCTATGTCCGACTCGCTGCGGTAGCGCCTTGCGATGACGGAGCTCTTGCCGACCTTCGAGCCGTCTGCATGCTCGTAGGCGACAACGCCTGTCCCGCTGTTGTAGACCACCGTTTCGTCGCGCAGGAACACGCCCTCGAACGGGATATCCTCGGTCATGCTGTAGGTGAACGCGGTTTCAGTCACCACCTTTTCTCCGCGGGCAAAAAACGCCTGCCCCACGAAGTAAATGACCACGAACAGCGCCAGAATGAAAATAATTATCGAGGTCCAAGCGGATTCCATTACTCTTCTTCAGCCTTTTCGTAGGCGTCGAGGATAGAAATGGGCTTGAGCGGGGTTATCGTGGAAATAGCGTGCTTATAAATAAGGTTCTGCTTTCCGTCGGTGTCAAGAATGACTGTATAATTGTCGAATCCCTTCACCACGCCCTTGAACTGGAATCCGTTAGTGATGTAAATCGTCACCGGGATCCTGTCCTTTCTAGCCTGATTAAGGAAAACGTCCTGTAAGTTGATGTCTTTTGCCATAATTAACCACCTATTCTTTCTCTGTAGTCAATGCGAACAGCATTCCCCATGCTGCGACAGGAAGTATTTATGCAACAAACGAGGTATAAATGAGCATAGATACTCCTATATAGACTAGTATATCATACTTTTTCAAAAAAAGCTATAACTTTTTTAACTTTTTTCAAAAAAATATAGAAAAACTTCGGTCAAATCCACAAAAAACCGGAATAATGCCCTATCGTATACCATATACTGTATATTTCCGGCTCATTTTTCCCTTTCGATTATCTCCCTTGCCGCACTGACAACCTCGGGAAGCCCGTCCCCGGGACGTATTACGATGCGCTGGAATCGGCTGTCCCTGCGGAACCAGGTGAGCTGCCGCTTGGCGTACTGGCGGGTACGGAGCTTCAGCTCCTCTACACAATCCTCCAGGGACCTCTCGCCCCGGAAATAGGGGTACAGCTCCTTGCAGCCTATCGCCTGCGCGGCGGTGGGACGGTCAGGCTGCCCGAAGCAGCGGAGTGCTTCCTGCTCCAGACCGTTTTTCAACATTATGTCAACACGGCGGTTTATCCGCTCGTGGAGCAGCTCGCGCGGCTCGAAATCCAGCGTCAGCAGAATGAACTCATACGGCGACGGAGCGCTCCTGGAGTCCCGCTTTGCCTGGGCTATCGTGTGTCCGGTGGTCTTATAGACCTCCAGTGCGCGTATCACCCGGGAAACGTTGTTCTCGTGCAGCTCCGCAGCCGTTTCCGGGTCCACCTCGCGGAGCTTCTCAAGCAGCGCAGCCGCGCCGTTTTCCTCTGCGAATTTTCGCAGCTCTCCGCGGTAGGAGTAGTCACACTCCGAATCGTCGAACTGGAGATTATCCACGAACGACGAGATGTAAAGCCCTGTCCCGCCGCATATCACCGGGGTTTTCCCACGGCTTATGATATCGTCTGCGCACTTCCCCGCCATGCTCACCCATTCCGCGACGGAAAAGCTCTGCGACGGGTCTAGGAAATCCATCAGGTGGTGCGGTATCCCCTGCTGTTCCTCCGGGGTCGCCTTTGCGCTTGCGACGTCCATGTCGGTGTATATCTGCATGCTGTCTGCGGATATCACCTCGCCGTCATACAGCCTGGCAAGCTCCACGGCGAGCGCCGTCTTGCCCGAGGCAGTCGGTCCGCTGACTACTATTATCTTGTTCATACTGCCTCCCGTTTTTATGTGACCCGCCCGAAATAGCGCTCTATCTGCTTCCGGGATATCTGGGTCATTACCGGTCTGCCGTGCGGGCAGTAGCGGATATCCGGGTTGTTGAAAACCTCCTGCGCCAGCACCTGCAATTCCAGGATATCGTTATCCTCGTTGCCGCGTATCGACGCCTTGCATGCGACGGTGTGCAGCATATCATCGAACAGCTCGCCCTCCGCGTTGGTGTTCCCCTTGGAAACTATCTGCGCTATACACTCGACTATCTCCGCAGGCGGGACCTTGTCCAGCATCTGCGGAAGCCCGGTCACCCGCGCCTTTCCGTCGGCGAATTCCATGATTATCCCGACGTTCGCGAGCTTGTCTGCGTATTCTGACATTCCGTTGAACTCCTCCGGAGTGAGGTAGACCTCCTCCGGCTGCATGAGCAGCTGCGCGGAGCTGTTGAAGCCCTTTTTCAGCCGCTCGAAATTAACGCGCTCATGCGCCGCGTGCTTGTCGATGAGTATCATTCCCTCGCTGGATTCGCACACGATGTAGGTCTTGAAAAGCTCGCCGACTACGCGTATCTGCTCCTTGGGCTGTTCCTCATGGAGTACCGGGGCGGACGGCTCCGGAGCAGGCTCCGGTTTCTTCTCGAACGACTTTTCCGACAGGAACGCGAATCCCGGCAGCTCAGTCAGCGGAGTTTCCTTCGGCTCCGGCTTCTTCGCCGGGACAAGCTCCGGCATGTAGGTCTGCTCGGCGGCGGGAAGCGGCTGGGTAAACTGGGTAAACTGCGCATTCTGGCTGGACTGCGGCGCTTCCTGGCGGAGCGTGAATCTCGGAGGTTCGCGCTTTTCCTGCGGGTATATCACCGCGTCCCTGCCGGAGGGTATCGGCATGGTCCTCGGCGGTTCCTCTATGACCTGCGCGGAAGCGGTGCGGAGCGGTTCGGAAGCGCGGGCGCGCTCCGGCTGCGGGATATCGTCAGCGCGGGCTGGAGCCGTGTTCAGCTTTATCTCGCGGCTCTCGTCGTAGCCCATCAGCGCGTTTTTGACCGCGAAGTACACCGCGTCGAAAACTATCTTTTCGTTGGTGAAGCGCACCTCGGTCTTGGTGGGGTGGATATTCGCGTCCACCTGGGAGGGGTCGGTGTTCACGCACAGCACGCAGGACGGGAACTTCCCGACCATTATCGTGTTGCGGAACGCCTCCTCCAGCGCGGCGCAGCACAGCGGGCTTTTCACGCTCCTGCCGTTCACGAAGAAGTTCTGCATGGAGCGGTTGGCGCGGGTGAACAGCGGCGAGGAAACGTAGCCGGTCACCGCAGTGTTCTGGTAGACGTTCTCCACCGGGATAAGCCCCGCCGCGAACTGCTTTCCGAACACCGCGTAGACCGCGCTGTAATACTCTCCGTCGCCGCTGGAGAGCATGGTCTGCCTGCCGTCCCTGATGAACCTGAACGAGATCCCCGGGTGGCTTAGAGCCAGCTTTTCAACCACTGCGGCGCAGTAATTGCCCTCGGTGACGTCCTTTTTCAGGAACTTCAGCCGCGCCGGGGTGTTGTAGAACAGGTCGCGGATAATTATCGTCGTGCCGTCGGCGCAGCCTGCGCGGTCGTACTCCGTCGACTCGCCCGCCTCTATGCGGTAAATGCTGCCTAACTGGTCCTCACGCTGCTTTGTGAGCAGCTCCACGCGGCTGACCGCGCAGACCGAAGCGAGAGCCTCCCCGCGGAATCCCAGCGTATTTATGCTGTCGAGGTCGTCCTGCGTGTAGACCTTGCTTGTCGCATGCCGCATGAACGCGGTGGGGATATCCTCGTAGGAAATGCCGCAGCCGTCGTCCGTCACACGCAGGTAGGAAATACCGCCGCGCTTTATCTCCACGGTTATCGAGGTCGCCCCGGCGTCAATGGAATTTTCTGCCAGTTCCTTTATCACCGAGGAGGGGCGCTCTATTACCTCTCCGGCGGCGATAAGCTCATATACGCTCTTGTCGAGCAGGTTTATCTTAGGCATTTTTGCTCCGTTCTAAGCCCCTCCGGGCAATACAAAATCGCTGGATCCAAGACCCGCTTCCCTAAATTCCGCATTCCGAATTTTTCACAGCGTGTCCTTTATGTCCTTGAGGAACATCAGCGCGTCCATCGGGGACATGGT
>CAKSHG010000040.1 GCA_934456315.1 uncultured Oscillospiraceae bacterium
CATTTACCGACGAGGAAGCGGAACGTATCCGCAGCGGGCTTATACAGGCAGGAATGCGGCTTAGCAGGGAGCTTGGGCTGCAGAGAATGTCCGTGGAAAAGCTCACCGGCTCGGTTGGGATAGCCAAAGGGAGCTTCTACCTGTTTTTCGGCTCGAAGGAGGATTTCATACTCGCAGTAGCGGAGCACGCGGGCGCGGAAACGCAGAAAATGCTGCTTTCCAGGCTGAACGGGCGCAGGCAGATGTCCGCGCACGAGTTCATGGAGTTCTTCGGCGAGTACCTGCACTCCGAATTTGATTTAATGAACGGGTTGACAGTCGCGGACTTCTTCTGGCTGAAAAAGCACATAACAAAGCGGGAGCTGTTCGACCCCGGCATGCAGGTAAAGACCGCAGAGCTGTGGCTGTCGCTGATAGACGACGTCAGACCCGGCGTAGACCCGGGCACATTCGTGAACCTGATAAAATCCATCTACGCGATAAGGGAGCACGGCGACACCATGGTGAAAGGCTCGCTGGAAAGCAGCATTCAGGTGCTGCTGCGGACCATAGAGATTTACATCAGCGGAAAGGGCGAGATAGTATGAAAACATTTACCGAAGAATATAATGAATTCCTAAAGACGCATGAATTCAGGACCGTGAACGCTGCCGGGCAGGACTTCGAGGTGATAGACTCCGGGAGCGGCAGCCGGACTATCGTGTTCCTGAACGGCGTGGATATGTATCAGTTCTGGATAAAATACGTTTCTGCGTTTGAAAGGGACTACCGCGTAGTGATGATGAAATATCCCCTGACCGTCTGGAAAAACGCCGAAATGGCGGAGCTGCTCCACGCGCTTTTCACAAAGCTCGGGATAGACGAGCCGATACTTGTCGGCATCAGCGACGGCGGTGTGCTCGCGCAGCTTTACGCTAAGCTGTACCGGGTCGGCGGGCTTGTGATGGTATCAACGCTGACCGTCGATTCCTCCTATGTGGAGTCGATGAGGAAGCAGAAGCTGTATGTGCCGATGATGAAGCTCTACCTGAAGGCAGTGAAGTTCGACAAGCTCCGGGTAAGGCTGATAGAATCGGTAAAGAAGCATTTCCGCAATGAAACGGAGGAGGAAAAGGCATACGCCGTGTCGTTCCTGGAATGCGTCGGCGCGGACGAGGGCTACAGGAAAATGTTCCTGCGGGCGATCCAGGCGACGAACGACATAACCCGGCTGGAGAAGTTCCGCAAAAGCGACTTCGGATACCTCGCGGGAAAGGCGCTGGTGCTTATCCCGGAAAACGACATGTTCGACAGGGCTGATTCGCAGAAGCTCGCGGACATCTTCACCGACCCGGTCGTGAAGCAGACCTACGGAGGTCATCTCGGGCTTGTGATGCGGCCTGACCTTTACATTCCGGAGATAGAAAAGTTCCTGCGGGAGAGGCCCTGAAAATGGAAAAATACGATATTTCCAAGCCGATAAAGCTCCCGGTGGGAATGCACAAATTGAACGACGACCCGGGGATAAGCTTTCAGCTCAACCGCCTTGTGAACATGGACGGCTGCGACCTTTCCGTCGCGCAGGAGATAGGTCCCGGGATAAAGACCGCTGCAGACTTCTACGGCGTGCTGAAAGGCAGAGCCGACCTGGAGCTTGAAAACGGCAATATCAGGAACGCGGCGGCGCTTTACCGCATGTCTGAATTCTACACCGACTGGGAGGACCCCGACGGCCTTGCGGCGTGGAAAAAGGCGCGGGAGCTTTTCTTCCGGTACTTCGCTGCTGCGCAACGTTATATTGAGCAGCGCAGCTATCCTGACGTTCCCGCTGATGTTCGGCGGCGGCAGTCTTTGGCTCGTGATGCCTGTCGTGGAAACGGTCGTGCTGGTCGTCAGCATATTATTTGTCAGGACCGCAAAATACACGAAAGTGGACAAGGTTTAGCGCATTTTCGGGCAGAGCGTATGCTTCCTCTGTGAAATGTATGTAAAAAATGGATAAAATATTGTGAAATTTGCACAATAAAAACATCTGGAACAATGGCAGTAATTGCTTTATGCTACAAATATGCGAGTTAATTCGGACAAACATCTTGACCTGCGGTTATTTTTATAGTAAAATATACGTTAGCCTAAGCGCATACCACTCCGATAACAGGAGTGAACTACAGCACATGGCTGTAATGTAAATTCAGGAGGAAGAATTATGAAGAAGATTTTCGCATCTATGATGGCTGCTGCCATGGTTATAAGCCTTGCAGGCTGCTCCAACAGCACCACAAGCAGCTCCGCAGCTGACGCAGAGAACAGCGCAGACAGCAGCTCCGCAGCTGACGCAGAGAACAGCGCAGACAGCAGCTCCGCAGCTGACACAGAGAGCGGCGCAGACAATTCCGGCGCAGCTTACAAGCTCGGTATGGGCGTAGTAACCTCTACCGGCTCCTCTTCTGCCGGCAATGCACAGGTAGACGCTACCGTTGCAGCAGTCGTTCTCGACGCTGACGGCAAGATCGTTTCCTGCGCAGTTGACGTTGCACAGAACAAGATGGACGTAACTGACGGCGAGGTTCCCGAGGACGCTGCTTCCATGACCTTCAAGTCCAAGAAGGAGAAGCTCGAGGAGTACGGCATGAAGCCCGCTTCTCCCATCGGCAGGGAGTGGTATGAGCAGGCAGAGGCATTCGAGGCTTTCGTTGTCGGCAAGACCGCTGACGAAGTAGCTGCTATCCCGGTTGAAACCACCGACAATGGTCATGTAGTCACCACCGATGAGACCCTGCTTGCTGGCTGCACAATGAGCGTAAGCGCACTTATCGACGCTACCGTAAAGGCTTGCAACGATGACAGCGCTGCTGATTTCACCGGCGACGCTAAGCTGGAGCTCACCTGCTCCACTTCCGTTGACTCCGCTACTGCTTCCGCAGCTGACGGCGAGGACGGCACCGCAGCAATGTACACCGCTTTCGCAGCAGTTGCAGTTGACAACGACGGCAAGCTCGCAGCAGTTTGCTACGACGAGGTTCAGCCTAAGGTAACATTCGACGAGTCCGGCGAGATCACTTCCGATACCTCCGCCGAGATCAAGACCAAGAGAGAGAAGAAGGACGAGTACGGCATGAGAGGCGTATCCGGCATCTCCGCTGAATGGTTCGAGCAGGATCAGGCTTTCGAGACCTTCGTAACCGGCAAGACCGCTGACGAGATCTCCGCTATCCCCACCGAAACCACCGACAATGGTCACGTTGTTACCACCGATGAGACCCTCAAGGCTGGCTGCACAATGAGCGTTGGCGGCATGATCCAGACCGTTGTTAAGGCAATGGGTCAGGTCGGCTGATTCGGCTAAGTCCGGCTAAGGTTCAGCTAAACTGACAGTTCTGATATGACGCAGGAAGATGAGAGGCTGTATTGCCTCTCATCTTTTTGACTTGAATAGGAGTTTTTCAATGCACAGAAGTATGGTCACGAAGGCGATAAGCGTGCTGCTTGTGATCGCTGCTGCCATCAGTTTATCCGCTTGCAGCGACGTCCCGGAAAAGACGCGCTATTCCAAGGCGTTCCTGGAGTTCTTCGACACTGTGACGCAGATCATCGGCTACGAGGAGGACGAGGAAGCCTTCTCGCAGAACTGCGACAAGGTGTACTCCCTGCTGGAGGAATACCACCAGCTCACCGACATATATCACAGCTACGACGGCGTGAACAACGTCCGCACCATCAACAAGAACGCCGGAAAAGAGCCGGTGAAGGTCGACGCAAAGCTGATAGACCTGCTGGAGTTCTCAAAGGAGATGTGCGCCGCGACAGACGGCAAGTGCAACATCGCCATGGGAAGCGTGCTGTCGATATGGCACAGGTACCGCGAAGCCGGGATAAGCGACCCGGAAACGGCGGAGCTTCCCCCGATGGACGCCCTGACGGAAGCGTCGGAGCACTGCGACATTGACAAGCTCATCATCGACAGGGAAGCCGGGACGGTTTACCTGGAGGACCCCGAAATGTCCCTCGACCTGGGCGCGGCGGCAAAGGGATACGCAGTCGAGAAGGCGGCGCAGCTCCTCATGCAGGAGGGCGTTACCGTCGGCTACACGATAAACATCGGCGGAAACGTCCGCACGATAGGCACCAAGAGCGACGGCTCCGACTGGGCGGCGGGGATACAGAATCCCGACACGGACGACGCTTCGAAGCCGTACATCGTCCGGCTGAAGCTCAACGGAATGTCCCTCGTCACCAGCGGGAACTACCAGCGCTACTACGAGGTGGACGGCGTGCGCTACCACCACATCATCGACCCGGACGCCCTCATGCCGCTCAACTACTTCGATTCGGTGTCCATACTCTGCGAGGACAGCGGAAAGGCGGACGCGCTTTCCACCGCGTTGTTCAACCTCCCCGTCGGGGAGGGCAGGGCGCTGCTGGAAAAGATAGGCGGCGCCGAGGCGATATGGGTCTTTTCCGATGGAAGCTACGAGTGCACGGACGGCTTCGCGGAGCTTATCATCGACTGATG
The DNA here is from genome assembly GCA_934456315.1 of uncultured Oscillospiraceae bacterium. Taxonomy (GTDB): domain Bacteria; phylum Bacillota; class Clostridia; order Oscillospirales; family Ruminococcaceae; genus CAG-115. The sequence continues at coordinate 4,493 of CAKSHG010000040.1, forward strand.
GTGAATGCCGTCGGGACCCCGAAAAAAAGGAAATTTCAAGACATATCAAGAAAGATGTTGACAAAGTATCATTCTTGATATATACTAATAAGGTATACCCTTACCACTGCAAAGGAATACTATAATTTATGCGAATGTGAGGTTAGATCAAATGCCACTATTCATGCTCAAGGGCGCGCATGTTCCGCACAGAAAGAACACCGCGCAGATGGCGGCAGTAAGAATGCCCGCACCGAAGTCCGTGACGATACCCGTCGTCATGCATATCGGCGCGCCTGCTGTCCCCGCTGTAAAGGTGGGAGATCATGTAGATATCGGCGATGTCATCGCGACCGCAGGCGGCTTTGTCAGCGCGCCTGTCCATGCGAGCATTTCCGGTAAAGTCAAGAAGATCGACACTATCCTCGTCAGCTCGGGCAACAACGTGAACGCTATCACGATCGAATCCGACGGCGAGATGAAGGTGTCCGAGGCGGTCAAGCCGCCCAGGCTCGAAACCTATGAGGATTTCATCGAGGCGGTAAAGGCGAGCGGACTTGTAGGTCTTGGCGGCGCTGGATTCCCGACGGCTGTCAAGCTGAAGGTCGACGACCTGTCCCGTATCAAGGCTGTTGTCATCAACGGCGCGGAGTGCGAGCCGTACATCACCAGCGACACCCGCACCATGCTCGACGACGCTGACCTGATGAAGGAGGGCTTCGCCCTGCTGGAGAAGTTCCTCAAGGTGAAGAACATCATCGTAGGCATTGAGAAGAACAAGCCCGAGTGCATCGCTAAGATGAACGAGATAGCGGCTTCCGACCCCTGCGTTACCGTCAAGCCGCTCCCCAGCCTTTACCCGCAGGGCGGTGAGAAGGTGCTGATATACCACACTACAGGTGCGGTAGTCCCGGAGGGAAAGCTCCCGCTTGACGCCGGCGCAGTCGTTATGAACTGCACGACCCTCGCCTGCCTTGCGAGATACTGCAAGACCGGCATGCCGCTGGTGGAAAAGTGCGTGACCGTCGACGGAAGCGCGATAAAGGAGCCGAAGAACGTCATCGTCCCGATAGGTACCTCTATCCAGGACCTGATAGACTTTGCCGGCGGATTCAGCGAGGAGCCGGGCAAGGTGCTCTACGGCGGACCCATGATGGGTATCGCGGTCCCGAATACCGACTGTCCTATCCTCAAGAACACCAACGCCATCATCGCGCTTGACCAGAAGGATTCCCAGCCCAAGAAGCAGACCGCCTGCATTCGCTGCGGAAACTGCGTGTCCCACTGCCCGCTGCACCTCGACCCCGTTTCCATCTCAAAGGCGTACCGGGACGGCAACTGCGAGGAGCTGAAGAAGCTGAAGGTCAACCTCTGCATGGAGTGCGGCTGCTGCTCGTTCGTCTGTCCGACAGGACAGCCGCTGGTACAGCGCAACAAGCTGTCCAAGGCTATGCTTAGAAACTACAAACCACAGGAGGGAAAGAAATGAGCAAGCTAACTGTTACTTCTTCTCCGCATATATACACGCCCCGCACGACGCGTTCCATCATGCTTGATGTGCTTATCGCGCTGCTTCCGGCGGCGGTCGCTTCCGTGATAATTTTCGGCTTCAGCAGCCTTATCATTATCCTCACCTGCATGGCTGCTGCCGTGCTTTCCGAGCTGGTTTTCAACCTCATCTGCAAGAAGGAGCAGACCATCGGCGACCTTTCTTCCGCTGTCACCGGGCTTCTCCTCGCGCTGAACCTCCCCGCCACTATTCCGATGTGGCAGGCTGCGCTCGGCTCCGTATTCGCGATAATCGTTGTGAAGTGCCTGTTCGGCGGTATCGGTCAGAACTTCGCTAACCCGGCTATCACAGCTAGAATCTTCCTGCTGCTGTCCTTCAGCGGCACGATGACCGCCGCTGTGTTCCCGCAGAACGCGGACATAGTTTCCGGCGCGACCCCCCTGGGCGTGCTTAGCGGTCAGGAGGGCACCCTGCCTACATATCTTGACCTGTTCCTTGGCAAGTGCGGCGGCGCCCTCGGCGAAACCTGCGCGCTCGCACTTCTCATCGGCGGTATCTACCTCGTTATCCGCGGGGTCATCACATGGCATACTCCGGTGGTGTTCATCGCGACCGTTTTCCTGTTCTCCCTCGTTCTGGGTCAGGACCCCGTCGCGGAGATACTCTCCGGCGGTCTGTTCATCGGCGCGATCTTCATGGCGACCGACTACGCGACCACCCCGAACACCGCATGGGGGAAGGTCATCTTCGGCGTGGGCTGTGGTCTTATCACCGTGCTTATCCGTGTATTCGGAAGCTATCCCGAGGGTGTTTCCTTCTCCATTCTCCTTATGAATATCCTCACTCCATACATTGAGAGATGGACGAGAACCAAGCCGTTTGGAGGTGCTAAGTCATGAACGATTCAGTAAAGAGCGTTATCTCGCTTGTTGTCATCTGCCTCGTTGTTACGCTTGCCCTTTCAGCGGTGAATTTCGTGACCGCTCCGGTCATTGCGGAAAACAACGCCAAGGCTGTCCAGGGCTCGTTTGCGGAGGCTCTGCCCGGCGCAGACGGCTTCGAGGAGCTGGAGCCTTCCGCTGACGCTCCCGAAACCATAAAGGGTATCTACAAGGAAAACAACGGTCTGGGCTATGTCGTTATCCTTGAAACCTCCTCCCAGTACAGCGAATCCCCGATGGGAATCACAGTAGGCATCGGCACCGACGGTATCATCAAGAATATCGTCCTGACCAACTACGCAGAAACAAAGAACTTCGGCGACGACTATCCCGCAAGCTACATCGGGCAGGATTCCGCGCTTTCCGGCGTTGAGCTGGTATCCGGCGTGACCTACTCCTCCACTGCGTTCAGGAACGCAGTTACCGACGCGTACACTGCGCTGTTCGCAGTAGCCGACATCGCCGCAGGCGAGATGTCCGACGACCAGATGGCTGCGGAAGCCATCGGCGAGCTGCTTCCCGCTTCCCTTGACAATACCGGCGCATGCAAGGTCGAGGAGGACGGCGGTCTGTTTGTAAGCGTCAACCGCACTGGCTACGCTATGGTAGCCGACAAGGTCGCTTACGTCACCGACGCATTCGGCAACTACGTCGGAAGCAAGTCGTTCGACGACGCGGCTTCCGAGGACGCTTCCGCAGTCGAGGCAGTGAAGTCCGCCGCGGCTGAAGCCTACGGCAAGGCAGGCGAAAAGACCATTAAGCGTATCGTCAAGATGTACGAGGACGCGGAGGTCACAGCGCTTGTTCCCACCGGAGTTCAGTCCACCGTAAACGGCGCGTACCGCTTCACGAGCGAGGGCGCGACATACTACGCTATGACCGCTTCCGCATTCGGATTCGGCGGTCCTGTAAACCTGCTTTATATCGTTGACGAGAACGGCGAGATAGCCAAGTTCAAGGTAATGTCCCACAACGAAACCGAGTACTACGGCGACGTGGTATCCCAGAGTTCCTACACCAACGGATATTCCGGTCAGCAGCTTGACAGCATAAGCGACGACGTGCTCGTAATATCCGGCTGCACCTTCACAACAAACGCCGTAAAGACAGCGGCGGCTGACGTGGCGGCAGCTTTCAACGCAGTAAAGGAGGCGCAGTAATATGGAGAAACAAAGCAAGCTTTCCATTATGTTAAAGGGCTTCATCAAGGAGAACCCGGTATTCGTGCTGGTTCTCGGTACCTGCCCCACCCTTGCCGTGACAGATTCAGTATCCCGTGCGCTTAGTATGGGCATTGCTGCGGCGATAGTCCTTATCTGTTCCAACATGGCGATATCCGCCCTGCGCAAGGTCATTCCCGATAAGGTGCGCATTCCTGCGTACATCGTCATCATCGCGGGATTCGTTACAATTATCCAGATGCTGATGAACGCTTACCTGCCCGACCTGTACACAGCGCTCGGCACTTATCTCGCGCTCATCGTCGTGAACTGCATAATCCTCGGCAGAGCCGAGATGTTCGCAAGCAAGCACACCGTTGTCGAGTCCGCGCTCGACGGCATCGGAATGGGCGGAGGCTTCACCCTCGCGCTGTTCTGCATGGGAACCGTCCGCGAGATACTCGGCTCCGGAAGCTTCCTTGGATTCAAGATACCGTTCCTCCAGGATTATTCCATTCCGTTCTTCACGCAGGCGGCAGGCGGATTCTTCGTGTTCGGCGTGCTGATTGCCGTCGTGAACAAGATATCCAAGGGCAAGGCGATAAGCAAGAAGGAGTTCGGCTGTGCAAACTGCCCCTCCCGCGCAGCCTGCCTGGAAAATCCCGAAAACACCGCTGCAGAAAAGGAGGCCAAGTAATATATGGATACTATCAAGGCGCTTCTTGTTATCCTCATGTCCAGCGTGCTTGTTAATAACTACGTTCTTAACAAGTTCCTCGGTATCTGCCCGTTCCTCGGAGTTTCCAAGAAGCTCGACCAGGCTGCCGGAATGGGTACTGCGGTCACCTTCGTTATGCTGGTCGCAACCGCAGTCACATGGCCTATCCAGACCTTCGTGCTGGATAAGCTCGGTCTTGGCTACCTCCAGACCATCGTGTTCATTCTGGTCATCGCGACCCTCGTTCAGTTCGTTGAGATAATCCTCAAGAAGTATATCCCCGCGCTCCACAAGTCGCTGGGCGTTTACCTCCCGCTCATCACCACGAACTGCGCCGTTCTCGGCGTTACCATCAACAATATCAAGGACGGCTACGGCTTCCTTGAGTCCATGGTAAGCTCCCTCGGCTGCGGACTCGGCTTCCTGCTTGCCATGGTGCTGTTCGCCGGAGTTCGCTCCAGGCTCGACAGCGCCAACATTCCAGAGAGCTTCAAGGGACTTCCCGTCACCCTCGCCGCTGCTTCCATCGTTTCCATGAGCTTCATGGGATTCGCCGGCGTTGTTGACAAGCTGTTTGCGTAAGGAGGCTGCAAAATGAACGAATTTTTATCAGCAGTTCTTATCGCTGTGGGAGTCCTTGTTGCAATAGGGCTCATCTGCGCGCTTATCCTGGTCATCGCCGCGAAGTTCTTCGCGGTAAAGGTGGACGAGAAGGAGCAGAATATCCGCGCCTGTCTGCCCGGCGCCAACTGCGGCGCCTGCGGATTCACAGGCTGCGACGGCTACGCGAAGGCTCTCGCTGACGGCTCCGCTGCGGCTAACCTGTGCGTACCCGGCGGCGCCTCCGCTGCGAAGCAGCTCGGCGAGGTGCTGGGCGTTTCGGTAGAGGCTGCGGAGAGAATGGTGGCGTTCGTACATTGCAGCGGCACCTGCGACAACACAACGCAGAAGTACGACTACAAGGGTATCCCCACCTGCGCCGGAGCAAAGCTGTTCTACGGCGGCGACGGAGCGTGCAGCTCCGGCTGCCTTGGCTACGGCGACTGCGCAAAGGTCTGCCAGTACGGCGCTATCTACAACAACAACGGCGTAGCCTGCGTCGACCCCGAGAAATGCACCGGCTGCGGACAGTGCACCAGGGCGTGCCCGAATTTTGTTATCAGGCTGGTGCCCGCGAGCGCAAAGACCGTAGTTGCATGCAGCAACAAGGACAAGGGCGCTGCGGCGGTCAAGGAGTGCAAGGCTTCCTGCATAGGCTGCAAGAAGTGCGAAACCAACTGCCCGTCCGGGGCGATAAAGGTGGAGGACAACTTCGCTCACATCGACTACTCCAAGTGCACGGGCTGCAACGTATGTACAGGGGTCTGCCCCAGACACGCGATAAAGAGCGTGGATTTCACCCAGGCACAGTAAACAGGACATCATGGGGAGTGCGCAGGCATTCCCCATAGTGGTATAAGGAGGCGCAGGCGTGAAGCCGCTGGAAAAGAGATACAGGAACGACATAATTCTGATAGCCGGGCTTCTTGCCGCTGCGGGAGTGGCGTTCGGCGTTATACAGCTCGGGAAGCGGAGCGGCGGCTACGCGGTAGTCGTCCAGGACGGAAAGGAAACCGCGACGTATCCGCTGGACGAGGACATAAGCGTGACCATCACGTCCGGGACGGGGTTCAACACTCTGGTCATAAAGGACGGGAAAGCGGACGTCACCGACGCCGACTGCCCGGACAAACTGTGCGTGAACCAGCACAGCATAAGCTGTGACGGCGAAACTATAGTCTGCCTGCCGAACAGGCTGGTGGTCAGGGTGGTGTCGGAAGCACGTCCGGACGTGGATATCATCGCATAGAGCGCAGGAGGTCACATGAAAATCAAACCGAAGTCCATAGCCCTGCTGGGAATATGCGCTGCGCTGGCGATGGTGCTTTCCTATGTCGAGAGCTTCATACCGGTTTCGTTCGCGGTCCCGGGCATTAAGCTGGGGCTTGCCAACATCGCGGTGATATTCGCGCTGTATAAGCTCGGCGCAAAGGAAGCCGTGCTGGTTTCCCTGGTGAGGATAGTGTGGATAGCTATCCTGTTCGGGAACGTGCTGACCCTTGCGTACAGCGTTGCCGGGGCGGCGCTTAGCCTTACCCTCATGATACTGCTCAAGCGCGCCGACCGCTTCTCCGTCGTGGGAGTGAGCGTCGTCGGCGGAATAATGCACAACACTGGTCAGATACTGGTGGCTATGCTTATCATGGAAACCGCGCAGATAGTTTACTACCTCCCGGTGCTGTGTATCAGCGGTATCGCCGCCGGAGTAGCGGTCGGAGTAGTTTCCGCGCTCCTCGTGAAGCGGGTCCCGGTCGGGAAAGAATGACCCCGCTCCTCCACATTGTGAACAGAACAACAGCCGCCTTTCCGCAGGGAAGGGCGGCTGTTCTGCGTCCGGGAATCATTCGGGAACGGAGCGCTACCGGCTTTGAAGCCCGTGAAGCAGCAAGCCCCTCTGCGGTACGTCTGACCGCAGAGGGGCGTTACTTACAGAACCGGCGCTGGTTCCGCCGCCGGGAGCTGGTCCTGTTCTTTCGTGTAATAGGATTCGACCCGCTCGCAGTCCATTATCAGGACGTAGAACACGTTGCCGTAGTAGCGGCTCCTGACTATCCTGCCGTGGTCGAGCACCTGGCGGTAGCTTCCGTCCTTTCTGGCGAAGTGGAATTTCACATAATCGTTGTTGCCGTCGGCTTTTGAGTTTATCTGCGACCAGATGCTTTTCTCAACGCCCTCCTGTTCGTCGGGACGTATCAGGTTCCGGAAGCGGTGGTCGGTGTAGTCGAGGAATTCGTCGAAATCCTTGCAGCCCGCGAAATTGATGAGCTCATGGTTTGCGAAAAGAATGCGGTCGTTCTCCGGGTCGGCAAGATATATCAGGAACGCCCCGGGGAGGTTCTTCGAGATATCCTGGAGCGCGAATCCAAGGCGGCTGCGGTGCTGTATCTTGTATTTGTACTCCTCGCGGTAGGCAAGGCAGCTGTGCTTCCCGTGGAGCTTCACCTCGTAGAGCGCCATGTCCGCGCAGCGGATAAGCTCCGGGATATCCGCGCAGTCCTTCGGGAACTCCGCGTAGCCGACCGAAATGTAGAAATTGTGCTGTTCGTTATTATGTGAGTAGTATCGCGGTTCCGAGGTGAATTTCCCGATGCTTTCCCGGGCTTCCTCCGCCGTGGTCCCGATTAGGATAACGGAGAATTCGTCGCCGCCGTTGCGGCACAGTACCGCGTCCTGCGGGAAATTCTTCCGCAGGGTCTGCGCGAGGGTTTTCAGCGCTGCGTCGCCGACCTCATGCCCGTACATGTCGTTGATGAATTTGAAGTCGTCGATGTCCATCTGCAGTCCTACGCAGCTTTCGCCGGGGCGCTCCCTGGCGATGACGGCGAGCTGTTCTTCAAGACCCTTGCGGTTCAGCAGCCCGGTCAGCGGGTCGGTGGTGGACATTCGTTTCAGGTATTTCCGACGGTTGTCCAGAACGAGCAGCGCGGCGGTCAGCCCAGTCAGGAGCAGCACGATACACAGCCCGATGAACATATCCAGCATCAGATGGTTCCCCTGATTCCAGCCGGATTTCGGCTTTATCGCCAGTCGGTACGAGCAGCAGCCCAGCTCAAAGTCGTATGTTATCGGGTCTGTCATGGCAGCTTCGGATTCCGATATCACCTCGTAGTCACTGTCGAACAGGGAAACCGTCTTGGACAGACTGTAGTCGTAACCGAACTCCGTGAGCGCCTGCACCGAATCCGCGAAAATATCCGGGACCCGGATTATCACGATGGTGAATCCCCAGAAATACGGCTTCCCGTCCGCGTCGTCCAGGTACACGGGGTTGCGTATCGCGATACCGCTCCCGCCCTGCTTCAGGTCGAAGGGTCCCTGCATCGTCACGATGTTGTTGTCCCTGCCGTAGCGGCATATCTCGCCGCGCTTTTCGTCGTTGATGAGGTCTACCTTGCCCGATTCGTTGCCCGCCTCGGGGTAGATGTCCGTGACCACGCCTCCCGGCGCTATCTGTATGCTCTGGATATAATCCGTCATCATGTTCTCGGAGAGCTTCTGGAATTTCGTCATCTCTCCGTCCTCGCTGATGACTATCTCCTTCAGCGCGTCGGTTATTGCGATACCGCGGTTCATGTCGTTCTGAAGATGCTCCGCGTAGGTCCTGGCGTTCAGCTCGGTTATCGTTCGCACCCGCTCCTGATTCGCCATGTATAAGCTGTATGATATCGCTGACATGATAAGACAGCCGACCGTAAAGACAACTGCCGGTACAATATACGTTAAATAACGCTTTTCCTTTATAGGACGCATAGCGTGTAAGTCCTCCGTGTGAAAAAAATAACTATTACTATAAT
>CAKSHG010000041.1 GCA_934456315.1 uncultured Oscillospiraceae bacterium
ATTTTGTCCGGAGAAGTCTGCCCGGACATACAACTGTATTATACAACATTTCTCGTCATTTTGCAATAGGTTAGTAAACGCTAACTTCAAAAAAGTTTAATATCTGCGAAATTTCCCGTCCGGCGGCAGGATCAAACGTTTCGCAGAGCCTCCCGGCAGGGGAGGGTTCGCCCGGGCAAACTTATTTCCGGCTGTTTTTTTGGCACTTTTGTGTGATAATTTGTTGAATTATTATAAAAAAACACTTGCATTAAATATGGGAAAGTGATATAATATCTAATAGCGTATGTATTCGTCCCGATCCCGGACGTCCCGGGAGATAATAATACGAGGTGACTAAATGAAAGCTGATCTGCATTGCCACACAACGATCTCCGACGGCTCGCTCGGTATTTCCGACGTTATCCGTCAGGCTGACAGGAACGACGTACGGTGCCTTGCGATAACCGACCACGACAGCCTGGCGTCCCTTTCCCGCTCCGCGGTGCTAGGGAAGCGCTACAACGTGAATGTTATCCCCGCAGTGGAGTTCTCCGCGTTCGACAACGACCGGAAGAAAAAGGTACATATCCTGTGCTACATGCCCGCGAAGCCTGACCGGCTGGAGGGGCTCTGCCTGCGCAGCTCCACGGGAAGAATGGAGCTTGGAAAGCGCATGGCGGTCAAGGTGCTCGACCAGTACCCGATAACGCTGGAGAGCATTCTCCGCTATTCCGCCGGGAGCAAGGCGATCTATAAGTGCCACATAATGCACGCGCTGATGGACTACGGCTACACCACGGAGCTTTACGGCGATGTGTACGACTCCATCTTCGACGCGAAGGAGGGCATATGCGCGGCGGAGGTAGCCTCCGAGGCTGACTTCTACCCGGACGTACATTTCGTCACCACGCTGATACGCGCTTCGGGCGGCATTTCAGTAATGGCGCACCCCAGGGTCTACGACAGCGCCGACCTGCTGGAGGAGCTCGCCGCAAAGCACGAGATAGACGGCGTCGAGGTGTGGCACCAGAGCGCCGACGAGAAGTACCGCAGCGAACTTCTGGGCATTGCAGAGGCGAACGGGCTGCTGACGACGGGCGGCTCGGATTTCCACGGATTCTACAATCACTACGCGATACAGATAGGCTCCAACACTACTCCGGAGGAGTCGCTGAACAAGATAATAACCCACAAGGGCAAAGCATAAAACATATTAAAGAGGGAAACAACATGGACATCAAAGAAAAAGCACTACAGAAGCACTATGAATGGGGCGGAAAGCTGGAGGTCATCTCCCGCGCTCCCATCAACACCCGCGAGGATCTCTCCCTTGCGTACACTCCGGGCGTTGCGCAGCCCTGCCTTGAGATAGCGAAGGATCCCGATCTTTCCTATAAGCTCACCCGCCGCAGCAATCTCGTCGCAGTCATCACCGACGGCACCGCCGTGCTCGGTCTGGGCGACATCGGCGGACTTGCGGGCATGCCCGTTATGGAGGGCAAGTGCTGCCTGTTCAAGGAGTTCGGCGGAGTTGACGCGTTCCCTCTCTGCATAAAGAGCAAGGACCCCGACGAGATAGTCCGCACCATAGAGCTCATTTCCGACAGTTTCGGCGGCATCAACCTTGAGGATATATCCGCCCCCCGCTGCTTCGAGATAGAAGCGAAGCTCAAGGAAAAGCTGGATATCCCGGTGTTCCACGACGACCAGCACGGCACTGCGATAGTAGTGGGCGCGGCAATGCTCAACGCAGTAAAGCTGGCAGGGAAGAAGCTTGAGGACATCACGGTCGTTATCAACGGAGCAGGCTCCGCAGGTATCGCCATAGGAAAGTTCCTGCTCAAGCTCGGGGTAGGCAACCTCGTTATGGTAGACCTCTGCGGTATCCTCAACCGCGACGACCATTACGACAATCCTGCTCACGCTGAAATGGCGCAGATGAGCAACAAGAACAACGTGAAGGGTAATCTCGCTGACGCGCTTAAGGGCGCGGACGTGTTCGTCGGCGTTTCCAAGCCGAATCTTGTAACTCCCGAGATGGTGAAGTCCATGGCTGAAAAGCCGATCCTTTTCCCGATGGCGAACCCCGAGCCGGAGATAACCTACGACCTCGCAAAGCAGAGCGGCGCGTACATCGTCGGCACCGGCAGGAGCGACTACCCCAACCAGATAAACAACGTGCTGGTGTTCCCGGGCGTATTCAAGGGCGCGCTCAAGGTACGCGCAAAGGCCATCACCGAGGAGATGAAGCTCGCCGCAGCCCACGCTATCGCGGCGCTCGTCACCGACGACAAGCTCTCTGTGGATTACATTATTCCTAGCGCGCTGGACAAGTCCGTTGCAGACGCGGTCGCAGACGCAGTTGCGGCTGAATGGCTCAAGAGCGGCAAGTAAAAATTAAAATACAGGCGGTGTAAAAATTATGACTTACGAATTCTATCCCCGCGGCGTATGCTCGCGTAAAATGGTGTTTGATATCGAAAACGGCGTTGTGAAGTCCCTCGAGGTAGTGGGCGGCTGCAACGGCAACCTCAAGGGAATCTCCTCCCTTGTGACCGGAATGAAGCTGGAGGACGTCATCGAACGTCTGAACGGCATAACCTGCGGCAGCAAGCCCACGTCATGTCCGGATCAGATAGCGTCCGCGCTCAAGAAGTTCCTCGAAGAAAACAAGTAAACGGAGATACCCATGAAAATACCTGAACTGTTCAAAAACGGCCGTACAGTGCTCTCTTTTGAGGTTTTCCCGCCCAAAAAGGACGCTGATGTTTCCGTTATCTATGACACGCTTGACCAGCTTGGCGACCTTCACCCCGATTTCATCAGCGTTACATACGGCGCGGGCGGCTCCGCGGCGGGCGCTACGACTACCGAGCTAGTCCGGCACATCAAGGAGAAGCTCGGCACGGAGTCCATCGCGCATCTCACCTGCGTGAACTCCACCCATGCCGACATCGACGCGAAAATAAAGGAATTCGAGGAGAGCGGCATTGAGAACGTCCTCGCGCTGCGCGGCGACATCAATCCGAATATCCCACCGAAGAACGAATTCCTCCACGCAAGCGACCTCATCGAATACATGAAGCCGCGTTCAAATCTGTCGTTTTCCGGCGGCTGCTACCCGGAGGTCCACCCGGAGGCTTCCTCCATGGTGGAGGATATCCGCAACCTTAAGAAGAAGGTAGACGCTGGAGCTTCCCACCTCATTTCGCAGCTGTTTTTCGATAATGCCAGCTTTATCGGGTTCCTCGAGAAAGCGCGCATAGCCGGGATAAACGTCCCGATAGAAGCGGGCATCATGCCCTGCGTGAATGCGAAGTCTGTGCAGAGAATGGTATCAATGTGCGGCGCGAGCCTGCCGGTGAAGTTCACCAAGATGATAAATCGCTACGGCGACAACCCCGAAGCAATGCGCGACGCTGGGATCGCATACGCAGTCGACCAGATAATCGACCTTGTGGCGCATGGCGTCGACGGTATCCATCTCTACACGATGAACAATCCCTATGTTGCAAGGAAAATTACTGAAAGCATAGAAAAGGTGATACGCTGTGACAAGTGAAATTACACGGATAAACCGTGACGAAGCACTCCGCTACATGGGATACACCCACGCTCCGGACGAGCGGATAAGCGCGGTCATCGACCAGTGCGAGCAGGAGCTGCTGAAAGAGGCGCGCCCGCAGTTCGTATGGCGAGTGTTCAATATACAGCGCAGCGGCAGGGAGATATTCCTTTCTGACTGCGATTTCCAGCTCGAGGGGCACGACATCGCTGAGCACCTGCGCGGCTGCGACAAGGCGGCGGTGGTCTGCTCAACGCTTTCCTCCGCGGCTGACAGGTACCTCAAAAAGCTGGACGTTTCCGACTCGATGAAGGCGCTCATCACTGACGCGCTCGCCAATGCGCTGGTCGAGCAGGTCAACGAGGAGGCCCGCCAGGATATCATCAACAACATGCCGGGATATTCCACCACCTGGTGCTACGGCGCGGGGTATGGGGATTTCCCGATCGAGTGTGCTCCGCTGCTTATCGCGTCCGTCGACGCGGTCAGGAAGATAGGCGTCTGCTGCACGGCTACGCATATGCTCACGCCCAGAAAGACCATCATCGGCGTTATCGGTCTGTTCCGCGGCGAACTCGACAAGAAGCGCCGCAGCTGCGAGGACTGCAACCTCAAGGACAGCTGTAAATTCCGCGCGTACGGCACGCGCTGCTGATTATTTTTTGTAAATTCTTTCATTTAGAGTTGACAAAAAATTCTAGTTGTGATATAATTACAACTAAAGGTCGCCTCTGAAAACCGGGACACGAGCAGATTTCGTGCATGACTTATATCAGATGCTAGGCACCAAACCGCAGTAATACTTGATGTATTTCAAGGTTTGGTAACGACGCAGATGATATAAGTCATAGAAATCTGCCGTGAAGGAGGTTTTTAGAGGTGACCTGAAGTATGACTGCCAAGCAGTTAAGGAGGTTCAAAAATGCCGCCAAAGCCAAAATTCACACGCGAGGAGATAGTTGCGTCCGCAGTCGATCTCGTCAGCAAAAGAGGCATAGATTATTTAACCACCCGTAACCTCGGGGAGTGGATGGGCAGTTCCGCGCGTCCTATCTTCACGGTGTTCAACAGCATGGACGAGGTCGTGCGCGAGGTGCGCAGAGCCGCAACCGAGAAGTTCAACAGCTATATCCGCGAGATAGTTGACTTCACGCCTGCTTTCAAGGAAGCCGGAGTGCGTATGGTGCGTTTCGCGATAAATGAACCCAAGCTTTTCCAGCTGATATTCATGACAGAGAACAGCGAGCCGGTGAATCCCGGTTCTTTCTTCGGGAATCTCGGCGAGTACGAGGGGCTGTGCACCTCGGTCATCTGCCGCGACTACGGGCTGAATCAGGAGGAAGCCACAGTGCTTTTCCAGCACATGTGGACCTATACATACGGCATAAGCGCGCTCTGCGCAACGCATATGTGCATGTTCCCGGAAAAGGACATCACCTCCCGCATAGGGACGGAATTCCTTGCAATCATTTCGCTTATCAAGAGCGGAAATATGTACACGACCACGCCTGACCCCATCAAGGGCAGCGACCCGAAATCTCTCAAGACCAACAAGATAGTCGACAAGATCAGGGAAGACGCTACAAAATAAAAAATATCCGGGTTGAACCGATAAAGTTCAGCCCGGATTTTTCGTGTATCGTCTGTACTCATCACGTCTTTGCTGGTTGCTCCTGTGTTAATTCATCTGTGTTTATGCGTATCAACTCCTTTTTGGGGTATAAAGAAAAGACCTCAAGTACTGCTACTTGAGGCCCTGTATGATATTAAGTTAATTAGCCAAGCAATGCATCCAATGCATCAAAGTCTTCTTTTGTAAGACCTTCAGTGAGGTCGATGTCTTTCTTGCCGTCCATGATGTCTTGGGCTTCCTGGTTGATGCGGGCAGCTTCGGCTGGTGAATAGGTAAAACCGCCTTGCGTGTCCTTGTATCCCTTATCTGTTATATCATAAGCATTGTCTGGCACATCATAACCATATATTTCTCTGAACTGGCCATATGTTAGATCGCTGCCGGGAATCTTGTCTTTATCACTCTTACTAGCTGACGATGGTGTAGAGGTTTCTGATGGGATAACTGTTACTACTTCTTCAGTGTGAGTAGGCTCTGGCTGTGATTCCGTGGTATGTGTTTGCTCGATAGGCTTCGTAGTGTCCTTATCATTAAGTGTTGAATCTGCTAAAGATTCTGCTTCAGCAGGTAAGATACTGTCTGGTGTGATGATATCTTTATTATCTGTTACAATGTTGATGAAGTCATCGTATACTTCAATATCATAACCTAGATAATGCTCAACAGCTTCCGGTGACATCTTAAGCATATCTCCTGCTAAGATGATTTCCTTTGTGCTGATGTTTTCGTCTTTCTCGCCTGTTGAGTATTCTATGGTTATCGTATCAGCTTCAGTTTTGAATTCCAGCTTAAGATTGCTTACTGCAGCTGTATGGAGATAAAGTGCCTGTTCATCTGGAGCATAATTGGCAACACCATAACCTGGCAGCACAGAGGACACCTCGATCATGCCATCTGGAGTTGTTGTCATGCCTGTTTCGATATTATTAACATAAATAGCATATGTGACAGAATTAAGGGTAGCTTCTGTATCCTGGGTTTCATTGTTGACGTCTGGATTGATATCGTCAGTCAGTTCTTCTGTATAAGGTGTTGAGACCTCTGTGGTGATTGATGGTGGGTAGAGATCTACATCCGATACGGTGGGTTGCTGTGAACAGCCCGTGAAGAAGCTGGTTGCAAATACTGCTAAAGCTGATGTTGTGACGATTGTCTTTCTTAATGTGTCTTTTATTGAGAACATAGTTTGTTCCTCCTTGGGAATCATATAATTACTGAATTCGTTGTATTACACGATTCTTTCATCTGTTTCAGCTAAGAATGGCGGTCAGGAAGCGAACTTCATGACGATGCCGATAACGAACAGCACAATGATCATAGCAGGGAGGACGAAGGTCATGTAGCCTTTCAGGAAGCGACCCAGCTTCAGACCCTTTCCGGTGTTCGCCTCGCTTAGGAAGCTGTCCCAGCCCCAGCCTTTTTTCAGCACGCAGAACAGGACAACGACCAGCGACCCGAGGGGAAGAATGATGTTGCTGACGAGGAAATCCTCGAGGTCCATTATGTTGGTTCCTTCGCCGAGGGGCTGAATGAAGCTAAGCACATTGAACCCAAGACAGCAGGGGAGCGACAGAACGAACAGCAGGACGCCGTTTACGATACACGCTTTCTTTCTGCTCCAGCCGAAAAGGTCCTGGGTGCACGCCACGATCTCCTCGAAAACCGCGAGCACAGTGGAGAGCGCCGCAAACGACATGAATACGAAGAACAGACTGCCCCACAGCCTTCCGAGCGGGATATGGTTGAAGATGTTCGGCAGCGTGATGAATATCAGCTCCGGACCGCTGCCGACGTCGACTCCGTAGGCGAAGCACGCCGGGAAGATGATAAGCCCGGAAGCGATCGCGACGACGGTATCCAGCAGGGCGACGTTGACGGATTCGCCGGGCAGGGAGTGTTCCTTGCCGATGTAGCTGCCGAAGATAGCCATCGCTCCGATGCCGAGGCTAAGCGTGAAGAATGCCTGATTCATCGCGTTGACGATAATGTTGCCGATACCGACCTCATTCACAGCGTCGGGGTTCGGCATTAGGTAGAATGAAAGCCCTGCCTTGCCGCCCTCCATGAAGAAGCTGTTTATCGCAAGTACGACCATTATAGCAAGCAGCGCGATCATCATGACTTTAGTCACGCGCTCCAGACCGTTTTTCAGCCCGACGGAGCACACGATCACAGCCACCGCGACAACTATCCCCATGAAAAGCACCATCATCGGCGCGTCGGTGAGCATGACGCCGAACGCCTCCGCGACCCCGGCGGAATCCAGCCCGGACAGCTCGCCGACCGCGGTCGAAACGAAGTAGCGCACCATCCAGCCGGCGACCGTGGTGTAGAACATCAGCAGAAGATACGCGCCCGCCAGTGCGACCTTGCCGTGGATATGCCACTTGGTGCCCTCCGGCTCGAGCTGTTGGTACATTTTGACCGGGCTTTTCTGCGCCGCCCTTCCGATGGAGAATTCCATCGTGAGCACCGGTATGCCCAGTATCGCGAGGAACACAAGATATATCAGAACGAACAGCCCTCCGCCGTTCTGTCCTACAACATACGGGAACTTCCATACGTTTCCTATTCCGATAGCGCAGCCCGCGCTTAGCAGAATGAATCCCAGTCTGCTCCCTAATTTTTCCCTTCCCATTTAAACCTCCGTTTTTTTAGTTCAGACTGCGTTTGCAGCCTGTCTTTCCGATTTGACTTTTGCGCTGCTTTTTGCGGTGTATTCCGTTACGTTCAGTGTCGTTTCGCCGTCTATCTGTAATGCGCAGGGCTTATCAAACCTTATCGTCACCTCGTCCGCCTTTACGATGTCGATGCATTCGGTGTGGCTGACGTGCTGTCCCTTGAAAATCGACGGGAATATCATCAGCGTTTTCAGCTTGCCGGAGCCGTGCCAGACAACAACGGAGAACTTCCCGTCGGGGTCGTCGCGGCGCTGCTCCGGAGCGGGCATCATGCCGCCGCCGTAGAATCTCCCGTGCATCGTGGGCGCTATCCAGACTTTCTTGTAACGCTTTTCCTTGCCGTCGATAACGACCGTCGCATCGCAGGGCCTGAATTTCCCGAGCAGACCCTTTATCGCTATGCTGGTGTAGTTGACCGGCTTGCCGTTGGAGTTTTTCCGCAGCTCGTCGCCGACCTCGCAGCAGTAGCCGTCGATCCCGAATCCTATCGCGTTAAGGAACAGCGACTCCTTTCCGTTGACCGTAACGGAGGGCAGACTGCTTATGTAGTCGTTTATCCGGAACGGCTCGCAGCCCTTTTCCTTGCCGACGTCGCGCAGGAAGTCGTTTCCGCTGCCTGCGGCGTAGTAGAGGATATCGTTGGTTATCGTGATGTCCCGGGTGTCGTTGACGAAGCGGTTGAGCGTACCGTCGCCGCCGCAGATGACCACTTTATCGTCCGCGGAAAGCGCGGCGAAGAACTCCGCGTAGTTCGTTTCAGTCATGCTCCGGAATTCCAGCCCATCCATGTAGAAGTCCGAAAGCTTCCGGGACTGCTCCTCGCAGGTGGTGTTTCCCGCAAAGGGATTGTACAGCGCGTAGGTCATGTGTTTTTTTCCTCCAGTTCTTTTCGCATAAGGCTTTCGCAGTATTCGGACAGCTCCGGGGTCCGGGTGGATTTCACCCGCTGCGCGTCTATCGTTTCCAGTATTTTTATGGTCACGACGGTTTTCCTGAACCGCTTTATGTTGCGGAATATGTTCTCCGTTCCCTCTATGGTGGATACCACTATCGGCTTCCCGGCTTTCTGTGCGGTCTTGAGCACTCCGGCGTGGAACGGCAGCAGTCTGCATTCCTTGCTGCGCTTCCCCTCGGGGTAGACTCCCACGGAGTTCTCCGTTTCGGTCAGCAGCCGGGCGGCCCGGTTGACGGTTTCCATCGCCTTGCGGGGGCTTTTCCGGTCTATCGGCATGAAGCAGCAGCGGTGTATCAGCCTGCCGTACATCGGTATTCTGAAGTTCTCTTTTTTGGAGATGAACGACAGTTTGTAGCGCTTGAACACCGTCCATTGTACGATGGGGTCGTAGTTGGAGCGGTGATTACTGATGAACAGGAAATTCCCGCTTTCCGGGAATTTCTCCGCGCCGATGACAACGTACCGCACCCCGAGCAGCCACAGTACAACTGTCGTGGAGCCGTCCAGCAGCGCCCGGAAGAACCTGCTGTCGCGGTCGTATTGTTTTTTAGTGTCCACGAACAGCCCACAGACGAACAGAAACAGGAACGGCAGCAGAATCAGCCCGACAATGCATAGCAGGACTATCAGCAGGATTTTCACCGAACCACCTCCGTAAATAAAACTTTGTGCTGTAATTGATTATATCACATATTCCGACTTTTTTCAAGTGTGCGGGAGCTTTTCGCGGAATGTTTGACAATTGGCGGGATGTGTGCTATAATCGAATCATCACAAGGAACGGAGAAAAGCAATGCTGTACATATTAAGACACGGAAAGACCGACTGGAACGAACAGCACAAGTTACAGGGCAGGACGGATATCCCGCTGAACGCCGACGGCAGGGAAATGGCGGAGAAAGCCCGCGCAGAGTACGCGGACGTGCACTTTGACGTCTGCTTCTGCTCGCCGCTGATACGCGCGCGGGAAACCGCCGGGATACTGCTAAGAGGCAGGAACGTCCCCATTATCCCGGACGAGCGGCTGGTGGAGATGAGCTTCGGCGTCTGCGAGGGGCAGGAGTACAGCTTTGACGGCGCGGGAAGCTCCTTCGGCGCAGACAACCCAATAAAGGAGCTGTTCCTGCACCCGGAGCGCTACACCACGCCGGTGGAGGGCGGCGAGAGCTTCGCGCAGCTTTTCGCAAGGACGGGGGAGTTCCTGCGGGAGGTCGCACACCCGCTCGTGGAGCAGGGAAAGGACGTGCTCATCGTAGGACACGGCGCGATGAATTCCAGCATAGTCTGCCAGGTCAGGGGACTTCCGCTGGAAAAGTTCTGGAGCGCGGGCATCGAAAACTGTAAGCTCATGAAATTAGAGGCGCCCTGATGAAAATCCAGACCGGACGGCGGGAAATTTCCTGCCGTTTTTTATTTGACAAACGACTATAAATCATTGACTTTTCCGACAGCGGGTGATATAATACATGCTGTAGATGTTTGATTGGTTGGTAAATTGACGCTGACGACAGAGGAACAGCCAGACATTCTGATACAACGGAGGTTTTGGCAATGATGAACACAGACGGAGAAGTACATCTCACTGACCTGATACCAGTGGAAACGCTTCAGGAAATACAGAATTCCTTTTCCAAAATGGCGAGAATGGCGGCGCTCATCACCGACGAAAACGGCGTCCCGCTGACGGAAGGCTCCGTATTTTCCGAGTTCTGCACGGAGTACTTCCACAGCTCCCCCGAGGGCAGGAAGCGCTGCGAGCAGTGCGACCGTAACGGCGCCGCGAGGGTGTTAGAAACCGGGAAGACGGTGTCCTATTTCTGACATGCGGGTCTGGTGGACTTTGCGGCTCCGATACTTCTGGGCGGGCGTATGATAGGGACGATGGTCGGCGGGCAGGTGCTTTCCGAGGAGCCTGACTACGACAAGATGCGCGTCACCGCCAGGGAACTTGGCGTCGACGAGGAGGGCTTCATCGCCGCCGCGCGCAGTTTTGCAGGGACCTTTCCGCGCTGGGCGTCAGCTTTGTCGCCCTGAACGATGAGAGCGGCGTCTGCGGGGATTTCGACTGCCTCATCGCGGAGAAAGGCCGCTTCAACGGCGCGGTCAAGAGGCTCATGACCGACGACCAGGAGCTGAAATGCCTGATACTGGTGCCGTTCAATGAAACCGTTTCGATAGAAATGCCAAGGCTGAAGCTGATATCAAAGCCCGCCTGCCTGATAAGCCTGTATTCCGCGCTGTTTTCCGGGGACAGCATAATTTCCGGCGGCTCCCCTGAAAAGGACAATTTCGTGTTCGCCGCGCCGGACGCGCATGTGCTGATAGTTGACGACAACCCGATAAACCTAAGCGTCGCGAGCGGAATAATAGAGCCGCTGGAAATGCATGTCGACACGGCTGGGAGTGCTGCTGAAACCATTGAAAAGGTGCGAAAGACGAAATACGACCTCATCTTCATGGACCACATGATGCCGGCGGTAGACGGCGTTGAAACCACGCACATCATACGCAGAATGGTAGACGGCTACGAAAACGTCCCGATAGTAGCGCTGACGGCAAACGCAATGGGCGGGACAAGGGAAATGTTCCTGCGCGAGGGAATGAACGACTTCGTGGCGAAGTCCATCGAGGTCAGCGAGATGGTGGCTATGGTGCGGAGGCGGAGGTCTTGTTATGTGCAGAAAGGGCTTGAAAAGCGGCGGCAACTCTGCTATAATAGGATTGACGCAGACAGGGGGAGCATTAAATGGAAAAGATACGCAGACACATAGTTTTCTACGGGGAAGTTCAGGGTGTGGGATTCCGCTACAAGGCGAGCTACATCGCACGAAGTCGGGGAGTAAGCGGCTGGGTCAGGAATTGCAGCGACGGCAGCGTCGAGATGGAAGCGGAGGGCTTCCCGGGCGACATCGAGGCGGTTATCCGTGGGCTGAACGAGCATTCCTGGGGTCAGATTGACCGCATGGAATCGCGGGATATCCCGCCGGATGGCGGCTACAGCTTTGAGATTCGCTATTAACTGGGGGAGTGACTGAAATGGCGGCGGAAGAATACACGGCGCGATTCCACCTGCCGGGGCTGTTCGAGTTCTACGAGCTGTACCGGGAGTTCCTGCCGCTTTTCCGGGAGCACCGGGAGTACTTCTACGACTGGTGTGACATCGGCTCGGTCTACGGAGCGCCCGCGGACTGCCTCTGGGGCGGAGGGCGCGTCGGATTCGGCGACAGCGACCCCCGGGAGGTCCTGGCGCTCATGCGGGAATATGGTATTCCGGCGCGGCTGACGTTCAGCAATTCCCTGCTGCGGGAGGAGCACCTTGCGGACCGCAGGTGCAATGCGCTCTGTGAGCTGTTCAGCGGAGGAGATGGTCCGCAAAACGGCGTTATAATCCACTCGGAGCTGCTCCTGGAGTACCTCCGGAGGAACTACCCGGGATTCTATTTCGTTTCCTCGACGACCAAGGTGCTGACCGATTTCGGGGAGCTTCGGAAGGAGCTTGACCGGGAGGAATTCCGGTACGTCGTGCCGGATTTCCGGCTGAATCGGGAGCTGGACAGGCTGATGCGGCTGTCCGGCGCGGAAAAGCGGAAAGTGGAGTTCCTGTGCAACGAGTGCTGCTGGTTCGGCTGCGCGGAGCGGAAGCGCTGCTATGAGAACGTCAGCCGCAAGAATCTCGGCGAGGACTGCCCCGAGCATGTCTGCACGGCTCCTGGCTCCGGCGGGGGTTACCGGTTCTCCGAGGCTATGAGGAATCCCGGATTCATCGGGACGGGCGGCATACTGGAAACTTACCTGCCGATGGGCTTTTCCGAATTCAAGCTGGAGGGGCGGGGGCTGGGCAGCGCGCTGATACTGGAGTTCCTGCTGTACTACATGACAAAGCCGGAATATCAGCTGCGGGTGCGGGAGGAGATATATCTCGACAGTATGCTCGACCTGTTCTGAACCAGCCGGTGTGCTATACACATTTTCACTCAAACAAGGTTTTTAGAGGTGACCATAAGGCACAGAAACATGAAAAATCAAAAAGCGCTGAAAAAACAGGAGGTATCGCGATGAAGGAAGTAAGATGGGCGGTGCTGGGCACCGGAGTTATTGC
>CAKSHG010000042.1 GCA_934456315.1 uncultured Oscillospiraceae bacterium
AATTTTGAAGCGCCTGTTTCGGGAAAATGTTGAACTTATCCCTCCGGAAAGTCCCGCGCTATTGACAGCCGCCCGGGAATCTGCTATAATACAGATACTGGAACTACCCGAAAGGCAGGATACATAATGAAGAAGCTACTTTTCACATACAATCCCAACTCCGGAAAGGGAGCGATAAAGACCGCGCTCTCCGACATAATCAGCACCTTCACTGCCGGAGGCTACGACGTCACCGTGCACCCCACCTCCTGCGCCGGGGACGCAATCGAATTCATCTCCAGCCGCGGCAGGGAATTCGACCTCATCGTCAGCAGCGGCGGCGACGGAATGCTCCACGAGCTTGCCTACGGAATGTCGGCGGGACGGGTCGGCTGCCCCTGCGGGTACATTCCCTCCGGGACGGTCAACGACTTCGCTTCCTCGCTGCATATCCCGAAGGACATGCAGAAATGCGCCGACATGATAATGCAGGAGCACTTCCAGCCGGTCGACCTCGGACGGTTCAACGGCGGGTATTTCGCGTACATTTCGGCGTTCGGGTGGTTCACCGACGTGAGCTACGCCACGCCGCAGAAAACCAAGAACGTGCTCGGCTCGTTCGCGTATTTTCTCCAGGGGCTGAAGTCCTTTGAGCCGCGCTACCTCCGGGAGAACTCCGGCAGGGTGCGGATATCCTGGGAGCACGGCGAGATAGAGGACGATTTCATCTACTGCATGGTCGGGAACACCCACTCCGTCGGCGGCATGAAGAACCTCGTCCCGGACGGAGCCTCCCTCACGGACGGCATGCTGGACTGCCTGTTCATCAAGTCCCCGAAGAACCTCGCCGACCTTGAGGAGCTGAACCGCTTCATGCTGACCCACGACACCGACACCGACATGATAGTGTCGTTCAAGTCGGCGCGGCTGTCCGTTTCCTGCGAGAAGCCGTTCCGATGGACGCTCGACGGCGAAAACGGCGGCGAGTACACCACAGCGGAAATCGGGGTAGTTCCCGGAGCGCTCAACATCGCAGTTCCTGTATAATTATAAAAGAGCCGGTCGTGTGACTGGCTCTTTTCAGTTACAATTCGATGACGCTTTCCGCGAGGAATTCCGCTTCGGAGCGGTCGTGCGTGACTATCACGGCAGTCCGCCCGAGGAGCTGTTCCCGGGCGAACTCCATCGCCTGGCGCCTGGTGCCCTCGTCCAGTCCCTTGAACGGCTCGTCGAGCAGCACCGCGCCGCCCTCCGCGAGCAGCGCCCTCACCAGAGCCACGCGGCGCTTCATGCCGCCTGAAAGCTCCCTCGCGGGACGGTCCCCGCAGCCGGAAAGCCCCACCGCCGCGAGCGCCGCCGAGATGTCCCCGTCGGAGCGGTAATCCCCGCAGACCAGCCGGACATTCGCTGCGGCAGTCAGGTTGCCGCACAGCCTGTCCTCCTGGAAAACCGCAGCGAACCGCGCGTCCCGCCCTGAAACCTCCCCGCCGTCAGCCGGGAGAATCCCTGCGAGGATACGCAGCAGCGTGGTCTTCCCGCAGCCGGACTCCCCCATCACGGCGGTGATCTCCCCCGCCGGGAATTCCGCGCTGAACCCGTTCAGCACCGTATTCGCGCCGAACCGCTTAGTGACGCGCTCCGCCCGCAGCTCCGCCGGAGTCAGCTCCGGCGCGCGGAGGTTCCGGCAGCGGAACGCGTTCTTCCCGGAAACCGCCTTTACGGCTGCCCCGACAAGCAGCAGGAACAGCTTCTCGCTAAGCCAGCTAAGTATTACCACCGCGATAGTCCAGGCGAAAAGGTCGGCGGTTTCGAGGTACACTTTCGCTTCGTACAGCTTTTCGCCGATGGAACCGGACGGGATACCGATGACCTCCGCAGCGGCGCCGCTCTTCCAGCTAAGCCCGATGGCGAGCTTCGCCGCCGAGCGGAATCCCGGCAGCAGCTGCGAGAGGTACACTCCGGCGAATCTCCGCCAGCCGGAAATGTGGTACAGCTCTGCCATTTCGGTGAGTCTGGGGTCCAGGCTGTCGAGGCTCTCAAGCATGTTGGAATACACCACTGGCAGCGCGATGAGGAACGTCACCAGCACGGACAGGTTCCGGGAGCTGACCCACACCAGGGCAAGCACCGTGATACTCGCGACCGGAACGGCTTTCACTGCGGCGACCAGCGGAGAGAGCAGCGTACGCACAAAGCGGGATCTCCCGGCAAGCAGCGCCAGCGCCGTACCGCAGACCAGTCCCAGCGCGAATCCGCCGAGTATCCTCCCGGAGGAGAACGCCACGCTCCGCAGGAACCCCTCCGTCGGGATAAGCTCCAGCAATCTCCCGACCGCCCTCACCGGAGAAACCAGCAGCAATTCCTGCCCGAGCAGCATGGCGCCGACCTGCCAGACGGCAAGCCAGAACAGCACGCAGCCCGCAGTGATAAGCCGTTTTTTCACGTTTCCCCCTCCTTCCAGGCTGGCGAGAAAGGTGCAGATACCAGGAAACGTCATTTCGGCCAGGATTATTTGCCTGCCGAAATGACGTTGACAACGCAGATGTGCCTTTATCGACAGCCTGCCGCACCGACAGGCTCAAGCTTTTATGCTCCGTAGTAGAAATCGTCGCCGGGGAGCGCCCCGCCGACCGCCGCAGCCGCGCTGTCGAACAGCACCGCGAGATACCCGGAGAGCTTCTCCTTCATTTCAGCGCCGGAAATGAACACGATGTTGCACTTCGGCAGCGCCTTCTCCGCGACCGCCGCCGGAACAATGTCGTACTTCCCGATGAGCTGCGCCGCGTCGGCAACGTTCGCGCTGACGTACTCCACGGACTTCCCGTAGCCGTCAAGGAAGCTGTCAACCGCAGCCGGGAACTGCTTCGCGAACCCGGTCCGCGCGATAACCACGCCGGTGATCAGCGCGCTGCCGTTGTTGAGCTCCGACCACGCCTGGTTCATGTCGAGGACTACGTTCACGTTCTCGTTCTTGGTCTGCGCCGTGGTCACGAACGGCTGCGGGAGCATTGCGGCGCTTCCCGGGTCGTTCATCAGGGCGGTCAGGCACTCGGCGTGCTCCGTTTTCCACTCGATGGTGACGTCATTTTCAGGGTCTATCCCGTTCTGGGTCAGCAGGTAGTTCAGCGCGTACTCCGGGGTAGCGCCCTTTCCGCTCGCGTAGATGGTCCTGCCCTTAAGGTCGGCAACGCTGGCGATGGTCGGCTCGCCGTTTTCAACGATGTAGAGCACTCCCAGCGTGTTCACCGCGAGCACCTCCACGCCGCCCTCAGTCTTGTTGTAGAGCACCGAAGCGAGGTTTGCCGGGACGCACGCGATGTCAATGTTCCCCTGGATAATCGCGGGAGTTATCTCGTCCGCCGCTCCGGCTATCGTGAATTCGTAGCGGGGATTTTCGCTCTCGTCATCCATCAGCTTTATCATTCCCATCGCTGTCGGACCTTTCAGCGCCGCAACCCGGATAAGCTCCGGCAGACCCGTTTCAGGCTCCGCGGACGCGGTGCTTTCAGCGGACTGGCTCTCTGCGGTGGGAGCCGCCTGCTCCTGTGTTGCCTGCGCCGCTTCTGCGGTGGACGCGGCGCTTTCGGACGCGCCCCGGGAGCTCTGTCCGCCCTGGCAGGCGGTCAGCATTCCCATGCAGAGTACTGCGGCGAGCGCGGATTTCAGTTTTCTTGCTATGCTCATGATTCCTGTCCTTTCTTTTCCGCAGCGGGCAGCTTTGAGTAAACCGCCTTGGCTGTGACGCCCGGCAGTCTGCCCAGCTTTCCGGACAGCGCCGAAACGGCGTCCATCGGGGCGTCAAGGACAACGTTGATTATATTCAGCCCCTTTTCGCGGTAGGGTATCCCCATTCTGCCGATGATGTATTCCCGGCAGTCGTGGAGCAGCTCGTTTATCTGCGCGGCGCTGTCGTTGTCGTCGATTATCATTGAAATGACTGCCACGCGCGTTTCGTCCTGCATAGTTTCCCTCCAACAAAAAAGACCTCCCCCTCTGCGGGAAAGGCGCACGAAAATTCTCCCCGTAAAAACGGGGTTTCCAGCCTTTTGCCTCAAGCCCTGCGGGTTTCGGCAGCAGAAGTTAACGTTGTCCGTCCCGTCAGGCGCAGAGCGGCTTCCGGTGCGGAGTGTTGATACTAATATAGCACATTTTTCCGCTGTTGTCAAGCATAAGTCTGGACTTTTCGGCTTTCTGGTGGTATAATATACCTTGCAAGTTCATATTTAAGGAGCACACACACAATGATAATAGACGCACACGCACATATATTCCCGGACAAGATAGCCGCCCGCGCCGCCGACGGAATCAGCAGCTTCTACGATATCCCGGTACGTTTCGACGGCTCCGTCGGGCAGCTGCTGGAGATAAACCGCAGGGCTGGCATCGACCGCGCGATAGTCCAGTCGGTGGCGACCGTCCCGGAGCAGGTCCACAACATCAACAGCTTCATCGCGGAGCAGGTACGGCTCCACCCGGAGTTCACCGGATTCGGGGCGCTCCACCCGGACTTCCCCGACATCGCCGGGGAAACCGAGCGAATAATCTCGCTCGGACTGCGCGGAATAAAGCTCCACTCCGACTTCCAGCGGTTCAACATGGACGACCCGAAGGCGTTCCCTATCTACGAAGCCGCCGAGGGCAGGCTCCCGATACTGTTCCACTGCGGGGACGCGCGGTACGACTTCTCCTCGCCGAAGCGGCTGTACAACGTCATGAAGCGCTTCCCGAAGCTCACGATAATCGGCGCGCACCTCGCCGGCTGGACGAAATGGGACGAGGCTGCGGAGCTTTTCTCCGGCGGTACCATCTACGCCGACCTTTCCAGCAGCCTGTACGCCCTCACGCCGGAGCACGCGGCGGAGCTTATCCGGAAAATCGGCACGAAGCGCGTGATGTTCGGCACCGACTACCCGATGTGGAGCGCCGTGGAGGAGCTGGAGCGCTTCCGGAAGATCCCGCTGACCGCAGAGGAGCAGGAGGATATCCTGTGCCGCAACGCGCTCCGTCTGCTCGGGGAGCAGACGGAATCCGCACAAAGTAATTGACAAGCCGCCCGCAACGGTGTATAATAGTTCCAGGCACTACGAATCTCAACTCAAGAAAGGCGCAATATGTCAGAAACATCACTCACAATGGAAAGCATCGAGCAGCTCCACGCGCTGTTCGGCGACTTCGACTGCAATGTGAACACCATACAGAAAGCGTTCGGCGTGACGATATTCAGCCGAGGCAGCGACGTGAAGATAACCGGCGAGGACGAGAACGCCGTAAATTCCGCGAAACGCTGCATCGAAGCGCTCTCGAAGATGTACTTCAAGGGCGACCCGATAAACGACCAGAACGTGCGGTACGTCATCTCCCTGGTCAACGACGGCGCGGAATCCCAGGCGGACACCATCTCGTCCGACTGCGTGTGCGTGAGCTACGCGGGCAAGCCGATACGTCCCAAGACCCTCGGTCAGAAGAAGTACTGCGAGATGATACGCAGGAACACGATAACCTTCGGCGTAGGCCCCGCCGGAACCGGCAAGACCTACCTCGCGGTGGCGCTGGCGGTGAGCGCGTTCAAGGCGCACGAGGTGCAGAGGATAATCCTCACCCGCCCCGCCGTGGAAGCCGGAGAAAAGCTGGGATTCCTCCCCGGCGACCTCCAGAACAAGGTAGACCCCTACCTGCGCCCGCTTTACGACGCGCTGTTCGAGATGTTCGGGCAGGAGGCGTTCGCGAAGCTCCAGGAGCGCGGAGTTATTGAGGTCGCGCCGCTCGCCTACATGCGCGGACGCACGCTTGACGACAGCTTTATAATCCTCGACGAGGCGCAGAACACCACCCCGGAGCAGATGAAGATGTTCCTGACCCGACTGGGCTTCAACAGCAAGATGGTGATAACCGGCGACATCACGCAGATAGACCTGCCGGAAACCTCGAAATCCGGACTGATAGAAGCGCTGCGCGTTCTGAACGGCGTCGAGGACATCGCGCAGAACCGCTTCAGCGAAAAGGACGTAGTACGTCACAGACTGGTGCAGGACATCGTAAAGGCATACGAAAAATACAGCCAGGCGAACAAGCCGGAACAGAACAAAAAGCCGTACCAGAACGGCAGGAGGAACGCATGAAGATAGTTACATTTATAAGCGACGAGCAGGATAAGCTGGCACCCCCCGAGGACATCGAAAAGCTCATCGAGGACTGCACCGCAGCAGCGCTCGAGGAGGAGGGCATCGACGATTCTGCGGAGGTTTCCGTCACATTCGTGGACAACGAGGGTATCCGCGAGCTGAACCGGGAGCACCGCGACATCGACCGCGAAACGGACGTGCTCTCGTTCCCCCTCGGCGACGACGAGAACGGCTACGAGGTAGACCCGGATACCGACGCGATAATGCTCGGCGACATCGTGATATCCCTCGAAAAGGCGAAGCAGCAGGCGGAGGAATACGGTCACTCCTACCGCCGCGAGGTGGCGTTCCTGCTGACCCACTCCCTGTTCCACCTGCTGGGCTACGACCACGTCAACAGCGAGGAAGAGGAAAAGGAAATGTTCGGCAAGCAGGACAAGGTGCTGGACAAGCTCGGCATCACCCGCGAGTCATGAGAAAGTTCCTGCGTGGATTCCGCTACGCTGCGGAGGGTATCCTCCACGGATTTTCCGAGCGGAATTTCCGGGTGCACATCTGCGCCGCCGGATTCGTGACCTGGTTCGCGCTGCGGTTCTACGAGCTTTCCCGGGCGGAATGGGCGGTGCTTCTCCTGACATTCGCGGCGGTAATTGCGGCGGAGCTGTTCAACACCGCCGCCGAGCGCCTGTGCGACAGGGTTTCCCCCGAAAGGGACGAGCTCATAAAGCACTGCAAGGACTGCGCCGCCGGAGCGGTACTGGTCTGCGCGATTTTCGCGGTGGTCATCGGGATAGTTCTGTTCTGGGATACGGAGCGGTTCGCGGCTGTCGGGGAGTTCTTCCTCGCTGCCCCGGTGAGGTTCGTTCTGCTGGGCGCTGCGGTAGCTGCGGCGGCGGTGTTCGTGTTCCTGCCGGAACGGTTCCGGAAGTGACGACATATAATAACAGGGCGGTAAGATAAGAGTACCGCCCTGTTATTTCTGGAGGTGAACGCATGTTTCCTGTGACCGGACTGGTGCTCTGCGGCGGAGGCGGCAGGGGCGCGTATCAGATAGGCGTCTGGCAGGCGCTTAGGGAGCGCGGACTTGACAGGTACATAGCCGCAGTGTCCGGAGCGTCCGTCGGGGCGCTCAACGCCGCGCTGTACGCCTGCGGGGACATTCAGCTCGCGGAAACCATCTGGACTTCCCTGAAGCGCTCCGATATAGCCGACCCGGCGGAAACCGCCGGGCGTGTGATAAACTCGGTGCTGAACTTCCTCGGCTCGGAAAGCCGGACGATAACGATAGACCCCGACCGCCTTGCGGGCGGAGGGATATTCTCGCTGGAGGGTCTGGTGAACGTCATCGCGCAGAACGGCGTGAACGACTGCGTTTCCGGCTGCGGCACTCCCTGCTTCGCATGCTGCCACAATACGGACGGGAATTACCCGGAGTACTTCGACCTCTCCGCCTACCCCGCGGGGAAGATAACGCAGTACCTTACAGCGTCCTGCGCGCTTCCGGCGGTTTTCCCGGCGGTGGAGATAGACGGCGCGACCTACCGCGACGGCGGGCTGTCAGACAACACTCCGGTAAAGCCGCTCTACGACATCGGGATACGCAGGTTCATCGTTTCCTACCTCGGGAGCGAAAGAGCCGACTTTTCGGGATTCCCCGGCGCGGAATTCCTGGAGCTGCTGCCCTCGGACGGTATCTTCCTCGGGAAGCGCGAAAACGGCGTGATAGCTCCGGGGACGCTGGATTTCGACGGCGAAAACGCAGCGGTGCGCATCGAGCTTGGCAGGCGCGAAACGCTGGCAACGCTGTCGCATTCTGACATATCGGCGTTCCTCCCGGCGAATAATCCGGGCTGACCTGCGCAAGCTAAGAGCATTACAAACCGGAGGTGCAGCATGAATATAGTTCCATGTAGCGAGAACTGCCGCTGGCAGAACGACGGAATGTGTACTCTGAAAGACCTCACCCGCCCGACCGACGCAGCCGGGTCGGAGTGCCGCTACTTCGAAAAGGCAGAATAGAAACAGCCTCCGGCTTTCGCCGGAGGCTGCTTTTTTAGTTTGTGATATCGTAGGTTATCTTAAGGTTGTGCTCGGAAGTTTTTTCGAGCGGCGTGTTAAGGTTGTTGATAGTCGCGAAATAGTTCAGCGCAAGCCCGAGGCTGGGATTTCTCGATGTGTTCTCCTCGTCGTTGTTCTTGTTCACAAAGTAATACATCGGGTAGTAAGGTGGCTTTACGTCGCAGGAGTAGGCAGGAAGATTCCAGGTGGGATTGTAAAAGGTATACATCTCGTTGTTGTCGGTCAGCATTCCCGCCATCTCGGAGGTAAGCTGGACGTAAAGCATTCCGTCCACCGCCGAAAACCAGGTGGAGGAGTGGATATAGTATTTATGCATTTTCAGCAGCCCACCGCCGAGGGTGTATATCTGTACGTTATTGTCGGTTGTCATGTAGAATCTGCCCTTGTACACCGCGCACGCATGCAGGTTCGTGTTAGACGGGTCAACGGTCTGCGTACCGGTGCTGACTACCTTGTATGTGTTCAGGTCGACTCCGGCGTAGTCTATCACGAGGTTACTGCTGCTGTCCCGGTGTATCTGCCCGAAGAAATACAGCACCCTGCTGACAGGGTCGAGGAACGCCTTGTACCAGTAATACAGCGTTATCGGCAGCTCGACGTCGCAGGAGAATTCCGCCTTGTAGAATGCGCTCTGCGCCACGGTATCGTTCACCTTGATGCTGTGAGGGTCCAGCGAGCGGTATTTCAGGAACGTCACCGTGTTGCCCGTGCTTTTGATGTAAAGGTGTAGCCTGTCCTGGAACGTCCCGATATACTGCCCCCTGGCGTAGCAGTATCTAATATTGATGCTGGTGGTGTTCTCTATATCCGACGGATTCGCATACAGCTTGCCGCTTGACGAGGTGCTTCCAAAAGCCGAATCCCCCATAAAATGGCTGGTCAGCGCGATGGACTTTATCACCCCATTCGCCTTGTCGGTCCCGAAATCCCAGGTGAAATGGTATCCGTTCTCCGTGGCGTAGGTTTCGTTGGTGTTGAGAGTACCCCGGCGGACGTTCGTGCCGACGTACTCGCCGCCGGCGGTCGCGATGGGGATAATGCTGCCGTCCGGCATAACGTTGTCCCTGCTTTCCGTCAGCGTGTTCCCCAGGAGCATGACCCCGGAAAACAGCTTCGATACTGGCATTACGTTCCTGACGAACGAGTCGTACTTCAGCCCGTACATTGCGGTATACAGCGGAGGGTCGAGTATCCTCCTGACCGCGTCGGTCACAAGATTGTGCTCCTCCATTTCCCTTACCACCCTGCCGGTTTTCGCGTCGGACAGGGTCAGCGTTGCCTTTCCTTCCATTATGTTACCTCCTTGTTCATGCTGTCGGAAATATCAGCGCCCACGAGCATGGGGTCAAAAATGCTAAGTCCCGGCAGCCTGTCGTAAAGCGTGATTTTATCCCTTGAGCTTCCCATGTTGCCGTAAATTCCGTGCCCGACGAGGGTCGCGAGCATGTCCCCCGCAGCGATGTAAGCGTCGCCGCTCTTCGCCTTTGCGGTCACATATATGCGGTTCTTCCCCGCCGGGAGCTTTTCCGCAAGGTGATAGACATGAAGCAGCTCGTAGTCTGCGCCGCTTAGCGTCTGCACTATCTTCCGGCTGATGTCGGAGCCGTTGACGTTCACGCCGATAAGCAGCTGGTCTGCGGTGCTGTTCTTGACGGTGAAATTCACGTCCAGCTGCGCGAACATGTTCTCCTCGGATTCGAACTCGAAATCCGCGATGATCTGCTCCTGCTGCTTTATCGCTATCTGTTCCGGGTTCTCACGCTTGTAGTAGACGGCGTTCTTCTTGTGCAGAAGCTCCTCCAGCAGCTTCTCAAGGTCGCTGCTTTCTTCCTCGTAGGTCTTGTTCTTGGAATAGAGCACCGCCGAAAGCCCGCCATCGTAGGTGTATTCTATCTCGCTGATGACCAGCTGATACAGCAGCTTGCCGTCAAGGAAGCTGACGACGTCGCCGGATTCCAGGAACGGCATTCCCTGCATGTGCAGCTCCGCTCCGTAGAACGAAAACGGCTTGTACATGACGTACATATCCTCGGTGAGCTTCTGCGTCATGAGCGGGTTGTACATCTCTATCGTTGAGATATCCGCGCCGCCGCCCGCCGTAAAATCCTCATCGCCGGTGTGCGCCATTATGCAGGTGACGACCGAGTTTCCCATGTTGCGCTGGACCTCCCAGCAGTTTTTGTCGAGCAGCTCGAATCCCGAGCGCGAGTGGTATTTCAGCGTGAGCTTCCCGGTGCGGTCTATCTTGGCGCAGGCGCGGTTTATTCCGGCGATGTAGCCGATGAGATCCTGCGCGGTGCAGTTTTCCGGTATTTTCGCGACCGCTATCGGCTGACCTGCGTCGGCGCATTCCAGACCGGCTTCGCTGCAAATATCCCGAAGCAGCGCGTCGGAAGTGGTCGGCAGGTCGCCTTTCCAGCGGTAGCTGACGTCCAGGCTGTACATTCTGTCGTAGGCGGTGACGCTGACGTACTCGCCGCGGACGTACCTACGGCTGATGAAGAACACCCCGAGCGGGCACCATTCCTTCTCGTCAAAGCTGATGTATGCGCGTACCTCGGCACCAGTGGAAAGTTCCCCGGAATACCGCGCCGTAAAATGCAGCCGGTTGGCGCAGGCAGTCCCGACCGTGAACCAGTCGGGGTGTATCACATCGTCGAAGGACATCTCGGTCAGCCTGTCGTCAAGGAACGTTTCGTTCCCGACGGTTATCCTGCACCAGACACGCCTGCCGTTGTCCTGCGCAAGTTTCATGAATTCATCTGAAACCGTGAGCATTGCGTATCACCTCATTTCTGCAGCATGACGAGCTCCACGCCGCCGTACATCGTAACGCCGTTCACCGTTGTGACGGTGGGAGCGGGCTCGTCCGAGATGTGGAACTGCTCCGTCACAAGCCCGCCGTCGGCGGACTGTCCCTCCGGCGCCGGGAACTTGACTGTGACGAATATCTCCTGCGTAAGGCTGCGGAGCTGCTCCAGCTCGCTCCTGGTGAGCAGCCCGAAGCGTACCGTCAGCCTGTATTTCCTGTTCACAAGGTCTATCAGCATATCGCCCTGCGTATTGTAATGGATATCGGTGCGGCGGAGCTCCCTCTTAGCGGAAAGCTCCGTCACCCTGCTGAATCCGATGTCGTTTATCCAGATCGTCATTCTGACCTCCTAGCTCTGTCTGCGCGATTTCTTAAGATTGAGCTGCCGCGCGAGCTCGCGGTTTCCGGTGCGCAGCAGCTTTGCGATGCGGTAGCTTTCCTCGCGGGAGCTGTCGGGGCTTGTGGTTTTCTTTGCAGGGTCCTTTGACATTGGATCCCTCCTTTCAGGCGAACTCGCCGCCGGTCTTGCGGGCTTTTACGCGCCAGTGATGAGGGCCCTCGCCGCGGAAAAGCTCCGCCGAAACTATCTCGAATTCCTCGCCGCAGTATTCCAGCGACTGTCCCGCAGAAAACTCCGTATCTGCGGGCGAGGAGTTGACGCAGTCGAAGTACATCAGCAGCTCGGTGCAGTCGCGGGCGCGTCCGGCAGCGTAGTCGGTGATGGCGCTTAATCTGACGATACGCACATCGCGGAGCGTTTCCCGGGTATAGCCGGAAGCAGCCGGGGTAAGCAGCGTGGCACTGTCAGTAAGCAGTTCTGCGGGGATTGGCTTCACTCCGTTCATTCCAGCACCTCCACTCCCGCGTAAAGGCAGCCCGCCGCACGCAGCAGCCGGATAACGTTCAGGCTGTTCTCATCGTCGGCAGAGGCGTTTGCGCTCTCGCTGCTTTCGCTGGACTGCGTGCTGTAGGAGTAGTCACCGATGGTGACTTTTTCGGAGCCGGAGCTGGAGCTTTTTTCAAGGCGCTCGGTTTCCCTAAGCAGCATATAGGTCTGGAAGCCCGCCGCCTGCTTGACGAACTCGGCGGGCTTTCCGCCTGCGAGGACTGCGTTTTCAGCTCTGCCCTCGGTGAGCGCTGCGATAATGTAGTCGCTGCGCTTGATGCAGCTTTCGACGTCCCCGCCGCTGACCGCCGGGAACCCCATGCTGCTGTATTCGTTGACCGTTATAAGCATAATTGGATCTCCTTTCACAGAAAAGGGCGGCAGCCCTGTGCCGCCGCCCTGCAAAACAAATCACGCGCCGAGAGAAACCGCGATAACCGCCTTCTTGTTGTCCGGAATGAACAGGTCGTGATACTTGCGGTAGTCGATGTCCCACGCGTCGGCAAACTGGTTAGCCTCGGGAGTGATGATCTTCACATTGTCTGTCTTGGAAACTGCTATCGGCGCGGACTTCGGGCAGATGAGAACCCGACTATCCCTAAATCCCACATCTGATTTTCCGCATAACAAAGCCATTTGCAGATATCGCATTCTGTGTAAATCAATCAAAATACCATAGTTGCCCACACTTTTGCCCACAGCAACGCTCCGAAAACAGGCAAAACAAAAAGGAATGCAACAGTAAAATTGCATTCCATATCACATTTTTCAGTTCCGCTTAATTCCCGCACATTCCCGCCAAAATCATCGCATTCAACGCGTCAAACCCACCGCAAACTCACCCAAACAAAACATTGACACACTCGTCCTTAGTGACCCCGTAAGCCGTCGTGTACTTACTGTACTTATAAAACTTGAACCCGCATTTTTCC
Organism: uncultured Oscillospiraceae bacterium; assembly: GCA_934456315.1. Classification (GTDB taxonomy): domain Bacteria; phylum Bacillota; class Clostridia; order Oscillospirales; family Ruminococcaceae; genus CAG-115. The sequence goes on from CAKSHG010000042.1 coordinate 12,811, forward strand.
TGCA
>CAKSHG010000043.1 GCA_934456315.1 uncultured Oscillospiraceae bacterium
AGTGTCCAGGAAACGAGGTATCACAATGAAATACGCAGGAATGCCAATGGGAATGTGGACGGTGTTTTCGGGGTCGTTCAGGAAGCAGCTGACCAATGTGTTCGGACTTGACCAGGGGACGTCCAAAGCCGTAATATCCTCCGCCAAGCGGAAATACCGCGAAATAATCAGCGGTCTGCCGGAATTCGAAAAGGCAGACAGATTCAAAATGAACATCGTCAACTGCGCAATGTTGTCGGCGATCATTCTGAACATGCCGGAACGTCCTGACGTTGAACGGCTGACGAAATTCTATGCCGATTCCATGATGATCCCCGCAATGCGCTGGTTCTGCCGTAAAAGCGGAAAATCCAAATTCACGGAGAAAGACGTAGCCGGAATGAAGCAGACTGCGGCTCTTAGAGCCGGCGACCGCAACCCCTATTCCTGGAACATGGACTACCTTCCCTACGACGACGGCAGCGGCTATGAAGCGAGATTCTACTGCTGCGGTATCTGCACGCTGACGAGGGAGCTTGGGCTTTACGACCTTGTTCCCGCAATGTGCCGCCTTGACTACACAATGACCGACGCCGGAGAAACTGCGGACTTCGTCCGGGAATACACCCTCGCCTCCGGCGGACCCTACTGCGACTGCGGCTACAAGCGCAAAAAATAAACGCTCCGCCGGAAGCGCAGCTGACCTGAACGCAGGAGAGAGATCATGAAAAGAAGTTATCCCAGATCATGGGGAAAGTTGTTCGAAAGATACATCAGCATAAACATGCCCGAAAAGAAAAGCGAAATATGCGAAAGGGCAGATAAGGAATACCGAAAACTGATCACCACCCAGATGCCCGACCTTGGCGGCAAAAAGAACGGCATGTCCTCAAACATGGACACCTGGTTCACAATAGTGGCATTCTACGAGGCAAGCGATCACCTGATCGACGGCAGGGCATTCCAGGTGATATACGGCTGGCACGCCGACAGGCTGCGGTTCCTCGGGAAGTTCGTCGACGGTAACAGGCACAAGTTCCCCTACAGGCTGTTCGAAAAGATCTACAACAAATACGAACGCCAGCTCCGGGAACACCAGGCGAAGGGCGAATGGACGGACTCCTGGGACATACGGGTAAATCCGGAGCACCACACCACGGGCTACAGCTTTGAGCTTATAGGCTGTCCCATAGCCCGGCACGCAAGGGAACACGGATACGAGAACCTGCTTCCCTACCTCTGCCAGACGGATCACGTCCTCGCCGAGGTGCTCCACGCAAAGCTCATACGGACAAAGACCGAGATACTTGGCGGCGACTGCTGCGATTACTGGTACGTCGGCGACAAAAGCGAACCGGCAAGGCAATACGCCGACCTGAAGAAGATATGACACGCCCGGAATTTCACGGCGTGTTTTACAGTTTCTTTATATAGAAGTGATCCATGGTTCCATGAACCACGGCAGCGGGCTTTTCTATCTGACGGTACCCGGAGTTCTCGTACATTTTCAGCGCAGTGGCAAGATTCGTGTGGGTTTCAAGGTACAGATAACGATATCCGGCTGACCTTGCCCAGCTTTCAGCAAGGCTTAGCAGCTCCTTTCCATAGCCTTTCCCTTTTGCCTGGTCTGTCAGGTACAGCTTCTGAAGCTCCGCGCAGTCGGGTATCCCGGCGAACTCTGCGGTGCCGACGCCGCCGATAACGTCCCCGTTCTCACCCAGAGCGATGTAATATACCCGCTTCCCCGGAGCGCTGTTGTAAAACTCGCTGAGCCGGTCCAGCTCCGGGTCAAAATAGACCGTCCCGGGAATATCCAGATGGAATTTCTCAAGATTCGCACGGATTATCTGTGCGATTTACTTATCGTCGCCCTTTTCTATTTTCCTGTAATTCAGCATAGATATCACTTCCGGTTTTAGTTTCCGCACAGCGTGACGATATGGGAACTGTCAGCTGCGGCTGTAGTAATTATATATCAATTCCGGCATTATGTCAACATCAGCGCGGCTCCGGCAGCCGCGCCTTTTTTCTGTCCGTACCTCATCAGCGCATGAAGTGTGCTGACAAAGCACTCCGATATCAGTGCCCCAGCACAAATCCCGCTTGACAATCTGTCCCGAAAGTGTTATGATATGTTGGCGGCAGAGTGTGCACCTCTGCACATGCGGCAATGGAGCCGTACCGCGCAGCAACTCATAACGCATGACAAAAGACAGGGAAAGTAAAATGAATACAAAGACGTGTTCCATACAAATGACATCAGGATCGCTATGGAAGAACATACTGCTTTTCAGCCTTCCGCTGATGATGACGCAGGTGCTGGAGGTACTGTTCAACCTAAGCGACGTAGCGATAGCCGGAAAATTCGCAGACTACATAGCGCTGGGCGCTGTCGGCTCAACAACGCTGCTTGTGACGCTCTTCACCGGATTCCTCATCGGAATGGGCGCAGGCGTCAACGTCCGCGCGGCGCACAGGCTTGGCGCGGGAGATGACGACGGCGTAAGAATGACAGTGCACTCCTCGCTTCTGGTTTGCAGTATAACCGGGCTGATAGCCTGTCTTGTGTGCCTGTTCCTGGCGGAGCCAATGCTGGAACTGCTGAAAACGAAATCGGAACTACTGCCCAGCGCCGTGACTTACCTGAAGATATACTCCCTCGGAATGCCTGCGATGGCGGTGTACAATTTCGGAAGCGGCATACTAAGCGCCTGCGGCGAAACCAGGCGTCCGCTGGTGTACCTCTCGATAGCCGGAGCGCTGAACATTGCGCTGAACCTGTTCTTCGTCATCTGCTGCGGAATGGCGGCTGACGGCGTTGCAACGGCAAGCGTTATCTCGCAGTACCTCTCGGCGGCACTGATAGTGATACACCTCGCCCGTCGGAAGGACTGCTGCGCTCTGCGCCCCTCCCGGAAATACATCAGCAGCCGGGCGTGCGCTGACGTGCTCATGCTTGGTATCCCCGCCGGAATACAGAACGCAGTGTTCGCCGTGGCGAATCTGTTCGTACAGACCGGCGTGAACCACTTCGACGCCATGACCGTATCCGGAAACTCCGCTGCCGCCAATGCGGACGCGATAATCTTCAACGTCCAGGCTGCGATACACACCGGCTGCGCAAGCTTCATCAGCCGCAACCGCGGCGCCGGCGACCACTCCAGAATGATGAAAAGCTATGTCGTCAGCCTGACCTACTCATTTGCAGCGGGAGCGATACTAGGCGGGCTTCTCATGCTGTTCGGGCATGGATTCCTGTCGCTGTTCGCGAACGACGAAGCGGTCATCAGCGCCGGAATGGAGCGTATCTACATAATGGGCTGGAGCTACCCTATCGCGGCATTCATGGACTGCACCATCGCAGCCGCCCGCGGAATCGGTAAAACCGTCGTCCCGACCATCATGGTGATAATGGGCTCCTGCGTGTTCCGCGTGGCGTGGGTCTATACGATATTCGCGTACTTCCAGACGATAACTTCGCTGTACCTGCTGTACAGCTTCTCCTGGGCTATCACCGCCGCAGCGGAAATGGCGTACTTCCTGACTGTCAGCAGAAAGCTAAAAACGTCCAGCGAAAAAGTAAGGCTGGATAAAACTGCCTGACTTGAATTTACATAAAAATGACCCGCGCTCTCATGTGAACGCGGGTAATTTTTATACTCAATTTGCGCTGACGATATTTGACCAGCTGCCGTAAACTTTGCTGCCGTTTACGGTTGTGTAGGGGCGCACCTTGAACTGGTATTTCTTCCCTGATGTCAACTTTGCCGTATATTTCAGCGATTTTGTGGTGGCGAGCTTGGTGAATTTCCCGCCGTCAACGGAACGGTACACCACGTATCCGGTCGCTCCCGCCGATTTTTTCCAGCTCAGGGTTTCCTTAGCGCCGGACGCCTTGCCGGTCAGGGCAACTTTCTTGGGAACTATTTTGAATGTCAGGGTCTTGGTTCCGGTGTAATCGCCCTTGCCTGTGATGGTTACTGTCGCTGTGCCTATGTTCGTGTTGTTCTTGTAGGATACGGTGTAGTCCGTGCCGTTTACTAGTTTCTTGTCGCCGTCCTTTACAGTGACGGTGGGCTTTATTGCTTTGCCGGAGTAAGCCTGATTTTTGATACTGGAAAACTGTAAATCTGAAATTTTCTTGGATGACTTAACGCTATTATTATCTCCCGGCTCAATTATTATTTTCCACGTAAAATTTCCATAGTCTTTAATGTCTGTATAATTTTTATAAACACATATTGAGCTTATATTGTTAAAAGTGATATCCTTAACATCTTTAAATTCATTAAGCCAATGCATATCAGCAAGGTCTTTATTGTACTGGTCTATCATTTCCTGAACTGATACGCCGGAACGAAAAACGCCTCTTTGACTATAGACACCCTTGTCGTTTAATCCGCCATATGATGTAAGAATGGGGGATTTATAATTTGTAGTTTCAAACCATACATCAAGGACTTCCTCTTTCCCATTTTCCGGAATAATAGAAAAAGTTATAATGTCTGTTGGTTTGATATCTTCCATAAGTCGTATTTCTGCTTTTGACGATTCAATCTCTATCGCCGAGCTTCCCACATGTCCTGCGGAACTTATATATGCACCGTACTCCGCATTCGAATATACATACAGTGGTGGGATATACATAATATCATGTTCATGACCGATATATGTTATCTGTTTTGTTGCCGCCCCCGCACCTACGCTAAGCCCACACACCGAAGCCGTAGTAGCAATCACCGCCGCCATAAGTCCCGCCAGGACCTTTTTCAGTTTCATAATTATACCTCCATTCATTTTTCAGCCAATGAAATACCATTGGTTTATACTGATATTATAATATAATAAATTGAATTTGTCAAGTGATACTAATGAAATATGTTATGATTTTCTCAATGGAAAGGAATGATATATCATGGCATATTACAGACGAATAAGAGAACTCCGCGAGGACAGCGACAAGACCCAGCGCGAGATCGCCGAATATCTCGGCACGCCCTACCAATACTATGCGGTCTACGAAAAGGGCGGGAGCGAAATATCCTTCGAGCGCGCCATCGCCCTTGCGAAATACTATAACGTGAGCCTTGACTACATCGCCGGGCTGACCGACGTAAAGCAGAATTCCTCAGTGAACAGCGTTCCGGAAAACAAAAAAGCTCTCATCAAGCAACTGAACAGCCTCTCACCAAAAGAACGCGAACAGCTTTCCGGACTTCTTGAAGCGATGATAAATCTCCTGAAATAAAAATATCCCCCGCTCCAACGAACGGGGGATAAATTCTATCTTGAATTAAAGCTCGATAACAACATCGTTCTCAGCCTTGAGGATAGAGTCGAGGATAAGCTTGCCCTCGATCTTCTCGCCGTTGACTGTAACGGACTTCACGCCGTGCTCGGAACCGTTCGGGTTCTTTACGGTAACGTGGAGCTTCTTGCCGCGGAATGTCTTTTCCATGGTGTATTCCTTCCACTCGGAGGGGATAGACGGATCGATGACCAGACCCTTTGTTTCAGGGTTCAGACCAAGGATACCCTCGGTGGTTCCTACCATTACGGTGGAAGCTGTACCAGTCAGCCAATGTACATGCGCACGGCCTGCGAACGGGCTGTCCTTGCCCTCAACGAACTGACCGTAAACATACGGCTCAAGCACTCTGTGCTCTGCGTTGTCGTTATAGGTAGCGGGAGCCGCCTCGGTCCAGTACTGGTAAGCGCGGTTGCCGTGACCCAGCTTGGATTCAGCCAGTATCAGCCAGCCCTGCGGCTGGGAGAAGATACCTGCGTTCTCCTTGGTGCACTTGTTGAAGCACTGCATGAGCGCTCCGGGGAAGCCGTGCTTTACATAAGGCGGATACATTACCATTGCGCCGTACGGAGTGTTCAGCTCGCGGTAAACGCTGTCCATAGCCTTCTCCTGCTGCTCCTTGGTACCGAAGCCGGAGATAACGGACCAGCTCTGCGGGTTGAGCCACATGGAAGCCTCGGGATCGGTGCGCTGACCGATGATGGTGCCGTCCTCCTTGTAGCCGCGGATCCATCTGTCCTCGTTCCAGCAAGCGGAAAGGATAGTGTCGAGCTTTGCGCCGATCTCATCGAGGTACTTGATGTAGTCGGTATCGTTCTTCTCAACTGCGTAGGTGCGCAGGATCTTGATTGCGTATACGAGCTGGAATGCAACGAATGTGGACTCGCCCTGCTTGCCAAGACGGAGGCAGTCGTTCCAGTCAGCGTGCAGACCTGCGGGCATGCCGTGATTGCCGAGGTGGTTCATGGAGAAGTCGATCGCTCTCTTGAGGTGGTCGTAAACGGTACCCTTCTCGCCGTCGTTAGCGTAGAGTATCTCCTCATCGAGGAACGCGGAATCGCCGCTCTCGGAGATGTACTTGTAAACGGTCGGGAACAGCCACAGAGCGTCGTCTGCACGGTAGCTGGGGTGACCGGTCTGCTTTGCGTATACGGAGTTCTCGTCGTTCTCGTCGGGGTGGTTCTCCTGACCTGCCTTGTGGTCGTACTTAACGAGGGGCAGACCTGCGCCGTTAGTTACCTGCGCGGAGAGCATGAACACGATCTGCTTCTTTGCCATCTCAGGAGCGAGGTGGATAATACCCTGGATATCCTGAACGGTATCACGGTAGCCGAATCCGTTTCTAAGACCGCAGTACTGGAAGGAAGCCGCTCTGGACCAGATGAAGGTGATGAAGCAGTTGTAAGCGTTCCAGGTGTTTACCATGTTGTTGAAGTTCTTGTCGGGGGTGTTGACCTGGAGGTTGTCCAGCTTGCTGTGCCAGTAGTTCTTGAGCTGTGCGAGCTCTGCCTCTACTGCGCCGGACTTCTCGTATCTGCCGATGATCCCGGTGATCTCTGCCTCGGTCTTCTGTCCGCCGAGGACATATGTCAGCTCCTTGGTTTCTCCGGGCTGGAGCACGATGTCGCTCTCAAGCGCACCAACGGAGTTGGTGTTGTAGTTGAGGTCGTTCTTCAGACCCTCCTCGATGCCCTTCGGGTTGGTGTAGCTTCTGTAAGTGCCAACGAAGGAATCTCTGTCGCCGCAGTATGCGTCTACCTTAGCGCCAGCCAGACCGAGGAAGCGTCCGCTGTTCGGATTGTAGATCTCGTTCTGCATCTGGTGAATGTAGTTGCCCTTGAAGTAGGTGCGGGTGATGAACAGTGTGTACTGGAGGTTTACCTGGTCCTGCTCGTAGTTCGGGTCGTTAACGAACTCGCAGACGCCGGTAACAGCAAGCTTTCTGGGCTTGTCGGAGGTGTTGGTCACCTTAGCTGCCCAGACCTCGTATGTAGCGCCCTGGGGAACATAGTAGGTCACCTCGGACTTGATGCCGCTGTACTCGGAGGTGATAACGGTGTAAGCAGTACCGTGACGGCACTCGCTCTTGAACTGGTCGAGGGGCTTGCAAACGGGAGCCCAGGAAGCGGACCAGTAGTCGTTGGATTCAAGGTCGCGCAGATAAACGTATCTGCCGGGGGTGTCGGTGCCTACGCCGTTGAAGCGGTAGCGGATAACACGTCCGTTAGCGCCGCTCTTTACGAAGCTGTAGCCGCCGGCGTTGTTGGAAATGATAGCGCCGTACTCGGGGTCGCCGAGGTAGTTAGCCCATGCGGACGGTGTGTCCGGACGAGTGATGACATACTCCTTATTGAGTTCGTCGAAATGACCGTAGTTCATTGGTATTCCTCCATCATTCTGTGTTGATATTTCTGCCGGGAGCTCCGGCTAATTTACGGTTTTCCGGGCGTACTGCCCTTTTTCCTTGATTATATTATAGCAGTAAATCGTTTACAATACAAGGGCGGCGATTTGCACAAATAATTTTCAACATTTTCATGCACTATCACCAATCAGCATTCAAGCCCCGCAGGAAATTTCCAGCGGAGCTGAAATGCTATTTAAGTACGGGATTTATCCCTCGGGGACGAGAACTGCGTAGTTGCCCTCGTCACGCTTGTAAACTACGTTTACATCGCCGGTGTCAGCATTCTTGAACATGAAGAACGTGTGATCCAGCAGGTTCATCTGGAGGATAGCCTCGTCGACGGACATCGGACACAGGTGGAACTTCTTCTCGCGAATGACCTCGTACTCCTTCTCCTCTGCCTCGGGGGAAAGACCCTCGAACGCGCCGGTACGCAGGCTCTTCTCGACCTTGGTCTTCTGCTTCCTGATCTGGCGGATAACGCGGTCAACAGTTACGTCGAGGGCGTCGTTCTTATCCTTTGCGGACTGCTCTGCGCGGTAGATGATACCGTTATATTTTACCGTAAGCTCCAGAATGATGAGTTCGCGGCGCTCCTCGAGGGTGATCTTTGCCTCTGCCTCCTCGGGGAAGAAACGATCCAGCTTTGCGCTGAGTTTCTGTGTCGCATAGTCGGTGAACGACTGGTTAATGGTGAGCTTCTTGGCGGTGATAGTTACTTTCATACTGATCATTCCTTTCGGGGTCCTCCGGCGGTGCTTCATGACTGCCCAGCCCGGCTGACCGAGATTATCGGCAAGATCCTTAAATCTTGTCTGTATACATTGTATCATATTTATTGCAAATATACAATACCCTTTACGAAATTTCATCTTTTTTACACATTTTGCACAAAGAATTATGTAAACATTGAACAAACAATTATCAACACCAGCCTGCGAAGTGTCGAACAGAATTTGTGGATACTATTATAAATGGGATTAATTTCCGCGACAGCAGAAAAAAAACTGTATTTAGCCGAAAAAAACATAAAAATACGTTGACATATCGGGTATTTTAATATAAACTGTTATTTGGTATGTGCGCTGCCGAAAAAGCGCCTATTCTCAAGGTCACCTCTAAAAATCTCGTTTGAATGAAAATGTGTACAGCACAACGCCTGCTTCGGCGCACTCTATACATTTTCCCTTTTCAAACCGGTTTTTAGAGGTTCCCTCAAAACAAAAGGAAGGTCGGCAAGTAGAGAATATGGAAAATATTATCAGCCTGCGGAACATCGTCGTAGAATTCGACGGCGAGAAAATCTTGAAAAACATTGACCTCGATATCAGGGACAAGGAGTTCGTCACCCTGCTGGGACCGTCCGGCTGCGGAAAGACGACCACGCTGCGTATCATCGGCGGGTTCCTCACCCCCACGTCCGGCGACGTACTGCTTGACGGCAAGCGAATCAACGACCTGCCGCCCCACAAGCGCGACGTCAACACGGTATTCCAGAAATACGCGCTGTTCCCGCACCTGAACGTCTACGAAAATATCGCGTTCGGACTGCGCATAAAGAAAGTCAGCGAAAAGGAGATAGTCCGCCGCGTCGGCGAAATGCTGGAGCTTGTGAACCTCACCGGATTCGAAAAGCGCTCGATACAGCGGCTCTCCGGCGGTCAGCAGCAGCGCGTCGCCATCGCCCGCGCGCTGGTGAACCACCCGAAGATACTGCTGCTTGACGAGCCGCTCGGCGCGCTGGACCTCAAGCTCCGCAAGGAGATGCAGACCGAGCTTCGCAAGATACAGCAGGCTCTTGAGCTGACCTTCGTCTACGTCACCCACGACCAGGAGGAAGCGCTCACGATGAGCGACACCGTAGTCGTAATGAACAACGGACATATCCAGCAGATAGGCTCGCCGACCGACATCTACAACGAGCCGGTAAATGCATTCGTCGCTGACTTCATCGGCGAAAGCAACATAGTCAACGGCTGCATGCCGCAGGACTGCCTGGTCGAGTTCGCGGGAAAGAAGTTTGAGTGCGTGGACAAGGGCTTCGGCAAGAACGAAACCGTCGATGTAGTTATCCGCCCGGAGGACGTCAAGGTTATCCCCGCGGAGCAGGCGCAGCTCACCGGAATCGTGGAATCCGTGGTATTCAAGGGCGTGCATTACGAGATGACCGTCGACTGCGTTGACCACAAGTGGCTGATACACTCCACAAAGGCGGAGCCTGTCGGCAGCGTTATCGGAATGACAGTCGATCCGTTCGATATCCACATCATGAAGAAATCTAAGCAGCCCGGCTCTTATCCCGCGCTGATGGGAGGAAACGGAAATGAAGAAGCTTAAAGTTTTCGCGACGCCTTACCTTATCTGGATGGCGGTGTTCATCGTAGTGCCGCTGCTGATGGTGGCGTACTTCGCGTTCACCGACGAGGAGGGTAATTTCACCCTTGACTACATCGCGAATGTTGGGCAGTACACCAACATTTTCGTGAGGTCGATATGGCTTGCGGTCATCGCGACCGTTATCTGCCTGGTGCTCGCGTATCCCGTGTCGTTCATTCTCTCCCGCATGAAAAAGCACCACCAGGGCACAATGCTGATGATAGTCATGCTTCCGATGTGGATGAACTTCCTGCTGCGCACCTACGCGTGGATGACCCTCCTCGGAAACAACGGCATAATCAACAACCTGCTCGGAATGATAGGCATAGGTCCGCTCAAGCTCATCAACACCGAGGGCGCAGTTGTGCTCGGAATGGTGTACAACTACCTGCCGTTCATGATACTCCCGCTGTATTCAGTCATGGTGAAGATAGACAAGAGCCTTATCGAGGCTGCGTCCGACCTGGGCTGCAACCCGGTCGCTTCCATGTTCAGGGTGGTAGTCCCGCTTTCCGTACCAGGCATCATGTCTGGAGTTACCATGGTGTTCGTCCCGGCTATCAGCACGTTCATCATCTCGAGAATGCTCGGCGGCGGCTCTAACCTGCTTATCGGCGACCTTATCGAAATGCAGTTCCTCGGCAATGCCTACAATCCCCACCTCGGCGCGGGTATCTCGCTGGTGCTGATGGTGATCATACTGCTTATCATGACAATAATGAACCAGTTCAACCCGGACGACCAGGTGCTGATTTAAATTCGGAATTCGGAATGCGGAATTCGGAATTATCCGCAGAGTATAAATCGCGCTAAAAATTACAGCACATGCACTGATTCCGAATTACGAATTCCGAATTAAAAACGAGGTGTATTAATTGAAAACCCTATCCAAAATCTACATGGCGCTTGTACTGATGTTCCTGTACGTGCCGATTTTCGTGCTCATCGTGTTCTCGTTCAACGAAACCAAGAGCCGCTCCGTGTTCAGCGGATTTACCCTCGACTGGTACGCCAAGCTGTTCCGCAACGAGGTGATCATCTCCTCGCTGATGAACACTATAATAATAGCGGTCATCGCAAGTATCGCGGCTACCCTGCTGGGGACCTTTGCCGCGATCGGCATAAACTCCATGCGGAAGGTCCCCAAGGCTATCGTCATGAACATCACAAACATGCCTATCGTGAATCCCGAGATAGTCACCGGCGTTTCGCTCATGCTGCTGTTCGTGTTCTTCGCGGCAAGAATGAACCTCGAATTCGGCTTCGTGACGCTGGTTATCGCGCACATCACGTTTGACGTCCCCTATGTCATACTGAATGTTATGCCGAAATTCCGCCAGATGGACCCTAACCTGTTCGAAGCGGCACAGGACCTTGGGTGCAGCCCGTTCACAGCGCTCCGCAAGGTCATACTCCCGGAAATAATGCCCGGCGTTGTCAGCGGATTCCTGATGTCGTTCACATTCTCGCTGGACGATTTCGTTATCAGCTACTTCACCAGCGGTTCCACCTCGCAGACCCTGCCTATCACGATATATTCCATGACTCGCCGTAAAATCTCCCCGGAAATCAACGCACTGTCAACGCTGATATTCGTCGTGGTGGTCATCGTGCTGGTGGTAAAGCACATCATCGAAACCAGACAGGAACAGAGGAACCGCGCAAACGGAGGCGACGAGGAATGAGAAAGCAAATATTAAGACCGCTCTGCGCCGTTATCTGCGCCGCACTGCTGACCGGCTGCTCCGCCGGGACTTCCGGCGGCTCCGGCACCACAGAAACCGCAGAAACGGAGGAATCCGAGGCGCAGACCCTCACCGTCAGCGACCCGGACTACTACACAAAATTCAAGGGGCAGAACATCTCGATCAACGTCTACAACTGGGGCGAGTACATCTCCACCGGCGCGGACGCTGGAACGCTGAACGTCAACGCGGAGTTCACGAAGCTGACCGGGATCAAGGTCAACTACACGAACTACGCCACCAACGAGGAGCTCTACGCGAAGCTGAAAGGCGGCGGAACCTACTACGATGTGATAATCCCGTCCGACTACATGATATCCAAGATGATAAAGGAGGACATGCTTGAGCCGCTGAACTTCGACAATATCCCGAATTTCAGCTACATCATGCCGACATTCGTTGACCCCGCATACGACCCGGACAATGCTTACTCCGTGCCATATACCTGGGGAACAGTCGGACTGATATACAACACGACGATGATAGATATCCCGAAAGATGAGATAGACTGGGATATCCTCTGGAACCCGGACTACGCCGACCAGATACTGATGTTCGACAATCCCCGCGACGCCTTCGCGATATCCGAGATAATGATGGGATATTCCATCAACACCGAGGACCCGGTGGAGCTCACCGCCGCAGCTAACAAGCTCAAGGAGCAGAAATCAGTCGTCCAGGCGTACGTCATGGACGAGATATTCGACAAGATGGCGGCAAACGACGCCTGGATCGCCCCCTACTACGCGGGCGACGCGCTGACGATACTCGAGGACAACGAGGACCTGGACTTCGTAGTTCCGAAAAGCGGGACCAACCTGTTCGTTGACGCGATGTGTATCCCCAAGGGCTCCCGCCAGAAGGAAGCTGCGGAGATGTACATCAA
>CAKSHG010000044.1 GCA_934456315.1 uncultured Oscillospiraceae bacterium
GTGAGGTTTATCCTTACGACCTTCGGCATTGTTATGTAGTAAGCGCCGCCGCCCATTGCAACTGCAACGTCAAGACCGCCTGCGCCCATTGCCAGCATGCCGATACCGCCGCCGGTCGGGGTGTGGCTGTCGGAGCCGATAAGGGTCTTGCCGGGCTTGCCGAAGCGCTCGAGGTGTACCTGGTGGCAGATACCGTTGCCGGGACGTGAGAACCAGATACCGTGCTTCTTAGCTACGGAGCCGATGAAACGGTGATCGTCAGCATTCTCGAATCCGCTCTGGAGGGTGTTGTGGTCGATGTATGCCACGGAGCGCTCTGTCTTTACGCGGTCAACGCCCATAGCCTCGAACTGGAGGTAAGCCATAGTACCGGTAGCGTCCTGCGTGAGGGTCTGGTCGATCTTAAGACCGATCTCCGTGCCCTTTACCATCTCGCCGTCGATGATGTGCGCCTTGATGATCTTTTCAGTTAGTGTAAGTCCCATATCTTTGCTCCTTGATTCTATAGAGTCACCGGGGAAATCCCCCGACATAAATATACAATTATATTATATACCAATTTTCGCTGTCTGTCAAGAATTTCACAATAAAAAATCCCGCCGTACCTTAATACAGCGGGAATTTTATGAGATATGAATTACTGCTTGTCCTCGATGAACTTTACGATGTCGCCTACGGTCTTGATGTTCTCTACCTGATCCTCGGGGATCTCAACATCGAACTCGTCCTCAAGAGCCATTACCAGATCAACAACGTCCAGGGAATCAGCGCCCAGATCGTCCTGAATGTTGGAAGCCTCTGTGATGTCGTCAGCCTTAACGTCGAGCTGCTCGGAGATGAGCTCCTTAACCTTGTCAAATACCATTGTATATACCCTCCAAAATAATTATAGTCCCTTCCGGAAACATTTCATGATATATTATATAACATACATCGCAAATAATCAAGCCCCGGAATGAATTTTTTGCAAAGAAATTTCTACAAAATTATTCAGTAAACATGCCGATTTTTCTAAATTTCGCATAACGCTTCTCAAGAAGCTCATCAATGCCGCACTTTTTCAGACGGTACACCGCGTCAACAAGGTACTCGTAAATGTTGTCGGCTGTCTGCTCGCGGCTCATGTGGGCGCCGCCGGTAGGCTCCGCGATTATCTTATCGCACACGCCGAACTTCATGAGGTCCTCGGCGGTGATCTTCAGCATTTCGCAGGCTTCCTTTTCCTTGGTGCCGTCCTTCCACAGAATGGACGCCGCGCCGCGCGGGCTTATTACCGAATACAGCGCGTTCTCGAGCATAGCAAGCTCGTCGCAGACCGCAAGCGCGAGCGCTCCGCCGGAGCCGCCCTCGCCGAGCACAACGGAAACCACCGGGGTCTTCAGCGTCATGAATTCGTAGAGATTTCGCGCTATCGCCTCGCCCTGACCGCGCTCCTCGGCTTCCACGCCGCAGAATGCGCCGGGGGTGTCAACAAGGCATATCACCGGACGGTGGAACTTCTCCGCCTGCTTTGCAAGGCGCAGAGCCTTGCGGTAACCCTCCGGGTGAGGCATTGAAAAGTTCGTGCGCTTGTTTTCCTCGAGATTTCTGCCCTTGACCTGCGCTATCACAGTCACCGGGGTGTCGCTAAGGTAGCCGATACCTCCGATTATAGCAGCGTCATCGCCGTAAAGGCGGTCGCCGTGGAACTCCATGAAACGGGTGAACATCGCAGGGATATAGTCGTTGACGGTGGGTCTGTCCTTGTGGCGTATAAGTTCAAGCCTTTCGCAGGCTGTTAAATTGCTCATCTTCTGTAAGCCTCCTTCGGGAAGCCGTGCAGCTTCAGAATATTTGAAATGCGCTTTCTCATCATGCCGCGCTCGACTATCATATCAACGAAGCCGCATTTCTCCTGGAACTCCGCAGACTGGAAGTCGTCGGGCAGCCGCTGGCGTATCGTATCCTGGATAACGCGCCTTCCGGCGAATCCGATGAGCACCTTCGGCTCTGCGAGGATTATGTCGCCGAGGCTCGCAAAGGAAGCCGTAACGCCGCCGGTGGTCGGGTCGGTCAGGACGGTGATATACAACCCGCCTGCGTCGCTGTGGCGCTTGACTGCGCCGCTGGTCTTTGCCATCTGCATGAGGGAGATTATGCCCTCCTGCATTCTCGCTCCGCCGGAAGCCGTGAACATAACGACAGGTAAATTATGCTCGGTGGCGTACTCGAACGCCCTCGCTATCTTCTCGCCGACAACGCTGCCCATGCTCGCCATGAAGAAATGGGAATCCATAATGCCGATAACGGTGCGGTATCCGCGGATAGTGCACACGCCGGTCTTTATCGCGTCGTTCATGTCGCACTGCTGCTGCATTTTCGCGATTTTGTCCTCGTACTTCGGGAAGCCTATCGGGTTCAGCGACTTCATGTCAGCGTCAAGCTCCACAAAGCTGTCCTTGTCGGCAGTGAGCTCCAGACGCTCCTGCCATGTAAGGCGCGCATGATAGTTGCACTTAGGGCACACCTTCATCGCCGCAGTGAACTCGCGGTTGTAAACCACCGCACCGCAGCGCGGGCACTTGAACAGCAGGTCCTGGGGTATCTCAACGTCGCCCTCCTGGGCGGCGGGAACAGCGGGCTGTTCAGCCACGAAACGCTCCTTGACTATTTTGAAAAGGTCCTCAATTGCCATTCAGCTCACTCCCCCATCACGTTCTTGCGGTTCAGGAAACCTATGTCGAAATTGCCTGCTTCGAAATCCTCGTCCTTCAGCAGACAAAGCTGGAAATCAATATTAGTTTCAACGCCCTCGATGATGAATTCCGACAGGGCTACGCGCATTTTCTTTATCGCTTCGTCGCGGGTCGGAGCCTTTACCAGCAGCTTCGCTATCATGCTGTCATAGTAGGGCGGTATCTGATATCCCGCGTAGACCGCGCTGTCGATACGCACGCCGAATCCGCCGGGAACATGCAGCGACTTGATCTTGCCCGGGCATGGACGGAAGTTGTGACGCGGGTCCTCAGCGTTGATACGGCACTCTATCGCGTGTCCGGTGAGCTGTACATCGTCCTGGGTGAACCACAGCTTTTCGCCCGCCGCAACGCGTATCTGCGCCTTTACGAGGTCTATCCCGGTGACGAGCTCCGTTACCGGGTGCTCTACCTGGATACGGGTGTTCATCTCCATGAAGTAGAAATTCCTGTCCTTGTCAACAAGGAACTCTATCGTACCCGCGTTCTGGTAACCGCTGACCTTTGCCGCTGCGACTGCCGCAGTGCCCATCTTCTGGCGCAGTTCCGGAGTCATTATCGGGCTGGGGCTCTCCTCGAGCACCTTCTGATTGTGACGCTGGAGGGAGCACTCGCGCTCGCCGAGGTGAACAACGTTACCGTGGTTGTCGGCAAGGAGCTGTATCTCCACATGGCGCGGATCCACAATGAACTTCTCGATGTACACGTCGCCGTTTCCGAAGCATGCCAGTGCCTCCTGCTGAGCCGCAAGATACTGCTGCTCGAGGTGCTCCTCGCTCTCCGCAAGGCGTATGCCGCGGCCTCCGCCGCCGGCGGTAGCCTTTATCATCACAGGGTAGCCTATCTCTGCGGCTACCTTACGCGCTTCCTCGATGGTGGGAACGATGCCGTCGGAACCGGGGACCACCGGAACTCCTGCGGAGATCATCGTCTGCTTCGCGGAAGCCTTGTCGCCCATTGCGTCCATGACCTCCGGGGACGGTCCTATGAACGTTATGCCGCAGGTGCGGCAAAGCCTGGCGAAATCCGCGTTTTCGGACAGGAATCCGAAGCCGGGGTGGATCGCCTGAGCATGTGTTATCTCGCATGCGGCGATTATCGCCTTAGTGTTGAGGTAGCTGTCCTTGGAAGCCGCAGGTCCTATGCACACCGCCTCGTCGGCTATCTGGGCATGGAGCGCGGAGCGGTCTGCCTCGGAATACACCGCGACGGTCTTTATACCGAGCTCGCGGCAGGCGCGCATTATTCGTATCGCTATCTCGCCGCGGTTCGCAATAAGTATCTTGTTAAACATTCTGTCAGCTCCAGATTTTATTCAGACTTGGGGGCGGGGTCTGCCACTGCAAAGGAAATCTCTGCGGTGACCACCTTCTTGCCGTTGACTGTGGCAACTGCGTCGCCGAAGCCTATCGGACCCTTCTTCTTTGTCATTGTGACGTGAAGCTCCAGGGTGTCGCCGGGGCCTACAGTCCCGCGGAATCTCGCCTTGTCGATGCCAGCGAAGAACGCTATCTTTCCCTTGTTCTCCGGGAGCGACAGTGCGCATACCGCGCCTGCCTGCGCCAGCATTTCTATCATCAGGACGCCAGGCTGGACCGGCTGTCCCGGGAAGTGTCCCTTGAACCAGTACTCGTCAGGCTTGAGGTACTTCTTTGCGGTGACGCTCACGCCCGGCTCCAGCTCGGTGACTTCGTCGATGAGCAGGAACGGATCGCGGTGGGGGATTATTTCCTTTATCTGTTCAAGATTTAATGTCATGACCTGCTCCTTACTCTATTCTCATCAGCTTCTGACCGTATTCAACAGCCTGACCGTCCTTGGCGTAGATCTCTGCGACTCTGCCGCTGAACTCACTGTTTATCTCGTTCATGAGCTTCATGCTCTCGATAATGCACACTACGTCGCCGGCGTTGACGGTATCGCCTACCTTGACGAAAGCGGGCTTCTCCGGCGAGGGAGAAGCGTAGAACGTTCCGACTATCGGAGAGGTGATGATATTGCCGGAAACCGCAGCTTCAGCCGCAGGAGCAGCCTGCGCCGGAGCATTCTGTGCGGGAGCCGCAGCAGGTGCGGGAACGCCCATCACAGGCATGGGAGCGGGCATTGGCGGCGGGCAGGGTCTGCCCTCGATAACTATCTCAACGCTCTCGGTGTTGATCTTCAGCTTACCGAGGTCGTTCTTCTTGACTATTTCAGCCAGCGCCTCGATGCACTCAACGGTGTCCTCGATGGGGCGCGGCTCGATGATGTTCTTGTTAGCCATGTTCAGCTCTCCTTTCCGGGTCAGTCAACGGGGCGCATGCAGATACAGCCGTTGTGACCGCCAAAACCAAGGGAATTGCTAAGCGCGCCGGTGATCTTCATATCCCTTGCGCCCTCGGTAACGTAGTCAAGGTCGCACTCGGGATCGGGCACCTTGTAGCCGAGCGTCATGTGCACCTTGCTGTTTCTGATGGACATTGCGGTAACTACAGCCTCCACGCCGCCGGCAGCGCCGAGCAGGTGTCCGGTCATGGACTTGGTGGAGTTTACTGCGATATTCTTTGCGTGATCGCCGAAAGCGTCCTTGATAGCCATCGTTTCAGTGCGGTCGTTCATGGAAGTGGAGGTGCCGTGCGCGTTGATATAGTTGATATCCTCCGGGCTCATTCCGGCTTCCTGATACGCGAACTTCATTGCCATCGCGCCGCCCTTGCCCTCGGGATCCGGGCTGGTTTCGTGGTAAGCGTCGCAGGTGCTGCCGTAGCCGCAAATCTCGGCGTATATCTTCGCACCGCGGGCCTTTGCGTGCTCATACTCCTCGAGTACCAGCAGTCCGCAGCCGTCGCCGAGCACGAATCCGCTTCTCTCCGCGTCGAACGGAATGGACGCCCTGTCCACATCGGTGGAACGTGTAACAGCGTGCATGTTGTTGAACGAAGCGTAGCAGAATCCGATGTCGCTGTGCTCCGTGCCGCCTGCGATAGCAGCGTCAAGATAGCCGTGCTTGATGGAGCGGAACGCTTCGCCTATCGACTGTGTGCCGCTCGCGCATGCTGTGGTCACGCAGAAGTTGCTGCCCTTGAAGCCGGTGCGGATAGCTACCTCGCCAGCCGCCATGTTGCCTATCATCTTGGTGATGGTGAAAACTCCCACGCGCTTGTTGCCCTTGTTGTGGTAGTTCGACATTTCTTCCTCGGTGGTGTAGATTCCGCCGATACCGCTGCCGATGACTACGCCCACGCGATATGGGTCGATATCCTTGAGGTCGGTGCCTGCGTCCTTGAGAGCCTGCATTGCGCAGTAAACCGCGTACTGAACGATAACGTCGTTGCGGCGCAGCTCCTTCTTATCGAAGTACTCCGACGGGTCGAAGTTCTTGACTCTTGCGACCACGGAAAGGTTATCCGGCTCCTGATCCGGGAACCAGGGCGCAAGCTCGAAGCCGTGCTTTCCTGCCATAAGGCTGTTCCACAGCTCCTCGGGTGAATTTCCGCAGGGGGTGACTGCTCCCAGTCCGGTTATTACCACTCGTCTATCCATTAAACGTTGTTCCTCCAACAATTTGTAGATTTTTATTTATTGTGTATTCACGGGTGAAACCAGCTTTGCAAATTCGGAATTATGAATGCGGAATTCGGAATAATTGTGCCGCTGCCGCGGCGGTTATCCGATTGTATCGAATTATAATACGTCCCACGAAGTGGGACAACCAAAATTCCGAATTACGAATTCCGAATTTAATTACATGCTAAGTCCGCCGCTTATCTCGATTATCTGCCCTGTTACATAGGAAGAATCCGGGCTGCACAGGAAGGATACCACGCCGGCGATCTCCTCGGGCTGTCCGTAGCGCTTCATAGCTATCTGGGCGAGCATCGCACTGCGCTGCTCCTCGGTAAGCTTGTCGGTCATCGGGGTCTGAATGAATCCCGGTGCGACTGCGTTGCAGGTTATTCCGCGGCTGCCGAGCTCCTTTGCGGTAGTCTTGGTCATCGCGATTATCGCGCCCTTGGAAGCGGAATAGTTCATCTGTCCGGGGTTGCCGTACAGACCCGCAACGGAAGCGAGGTTGACTATCCTGCCGCTGCGCTGGCGGATCATCACCTTGCCTGCAAGCTTTGTCATATTGAATACGGACTTCTGGTTAACGCGGATAACGAGGTCGTAATTCTCCTCGCTCATCTGCGCCATCAGCCCGTCGCGGGTGATGCCTGCGTTGTTTATCAGCACATCGATGGTGCCGAAACGCTCCTTTACCCACTTCACAAGTCCCTCGCACTGCGCGTAGTCGGAAACGTCCGCAGCGTAGCACTCCGCCTCAACGCCGAAGCTGCGGCACTCCTCTGCGACTTCCTTTCCGGCAGCGTCAAGTATCTCCTGGGAAACGTCGTTGATAACGATATTGTAGCCGTCCTTTGCGAGGCGCTTTGCTATGGCTGCGCCGATACCGCGGCTGGAGCCGGTGATTATTGCTGTTCCTGCCATAATTAATTCCTTTCGTATGTCAAATTATCAAATCAGGTTTCGAATATAAGCGCGCCGTAGGTAAGTCCAGCGCCGAATCCGACGAAGCATATCTTCTGACCCGGCTTTACCATGCCCTGCTTTCTCATCTCGTCAAGGCATACGGGAATGCATGCGCTGGACACATTGCCCATGCGGACGATGTTGGTATAGACCTTCTCCTCCGGGATACCGAGTATCTCGGTAGCTTTCTTTATAATACGGAGGTTAGCCTGGTGCGGGATAACGATATCAAGATCGTTGATATCGTAGCCGCCCTGCGCAGCTACGTTCTTCACAGCGTTAGCCATCGCGTTTACCGCGAACTTGTAAACGGCGTGTCCGTCGCTCTGGAGGTACTTGCGCTTGGAATCCGTGTCGAACATAGCGTCCCAGGGTTCCTCGCCCTCCCTGGTTTCGTAGAACGGGCAGTTGGGGTCGTAGTTTATCTTGCAGTACAGCGCCTCGAATTCATCGCCGTCAGCGCCGAGCATTGAGTAGAACGGCTTGTCTGACTTTCGGTAAACTACCGCGCCGGACGCGTCACCGAACAGTATGCACATCGAACGGTCAGTGTAGTCAAGCTGACCGGACAGCTTTTCGCAGGCTACGACAAGTATCGTCTTATAGTGACCGCTCTCGAGGTACTTCTGCGCGATATCCGTAGCTGTGATGAAGCCCGTGCAGGCGCTGTTCACGTCGAAAGCCGCAGCGTTGACCGCGCCTATCTTCTTCTGGATAAGGCACGCGGTGGAGGGATAGAAGAAATCCGGCGTGCAGGTGGAAACCAGCACCAGGTCAACTTCCTCGGGCTTTACTCCCGCGTCGTCGAGCGCTTTCTTCGCAGCCTCAATGCCCATGTAATATCCGGGCTTGTCGGTGAGGATATGGCGCTGCTTGATACCCGTGCGTGGCGTTATCCATTCGTCAGATGTGTCGAGGAACTCTGCGAACTTGTTGTTGTCGGCAACGAATTCCGGCACATAGCTGCCCGTTCCTAAGATCTCAATTCCGCTCATCAAAAATTCTCCTTGATTTTCTCGTCAATATATAGTATAATAAACATGGTGTTTATCATTCTCAATATTCCTGCCATATTATGCCAGGCACATCTAGGCAGAATATGACATACCATATTTATTTTACCCCATTACGGCGGATTTGTCAACAGTTTTTTTCAACAAACACATAGAATTCGCCGCTTATCTTACTGAATAATTATGATCTGACCGCATTTCACGGCGAATTCCGGGGAATGCCATCACATATAAGTCAAAGGAAGGAATCTGAAAATGCGAGAAATTCCATCATCAGCCATAACGGAAACTGTCGCGGAGCTGTGCGAAAAGGCTAACCTGCAGCTTCCCTGCGGAATGCGCGAGTGTATCTCGGGCAGCATTCAGCGCGAGGAAAGCGAACTGTGCCGCAGCGTTCTGGGCGACATCGTGAGCAACATCGACTGCGCAAAGGAACTGGGAGTGCCCATCTGCCAGGATACCGGCATGGCAGTAATATTCGCGGAGATAGGGCAGGACGTCCACATCACCGGCGAGCCGTTCGAGGACGCGGTCAACGCGGGAGTTGCGCAGGGCTACGTCAACGGAAAGCTCCGGCTGTCGATAGTCGGCGACCCGCTCGAGCGCAAAAACACGAACAACAACACCCCGGCAGTTATCCACACGCGGATAGTCCCCGGCGACAGGATACACATCATGGCGGCTCCGAAGGGATTCGGGAGCGAGAACATGTCCCGGCTGAAAATGTTCACGCCGTCCGCGTCAAAGCAGGATATCGTGGATTTCGTGACCGAATGCGTGAGCCTTGCCGGGAGCAATCCATGTCCCCCGATAGTTGTCGGCGTGGGGATCGGCGGCGATTTCGAATATTCGGCGTACCTTGCGAAAAAGGCGCTCTGCCGCGACCTTTCAAAGCGCAATCCCGACCCGGTCTACGCGGAGCTTGAACAGCAGATGCTCGACAGCATAAACGCGCTCGGCATAGGCTCCCAGGGCTTCGGCGGCACAGTCACCGCGCTGTACGTCAACATCGAGAAATCCGCGACCCACATCGCGGGGCTTCCGGTAGCGGTAAACATCGGCTGCCACGTCACAAGGCACGCGGAAGCAACAATTTAAATTCGGAATTCTTAATTCGGAATTATGGTGTCCTGCTTCGCAGGACGTTATTAAAATTTGATACAATCGGAAAACCGCCGCGACAGCGGCGCCGAAATTCCGAATTCCGCATTCCGAATTCCGCATTCCGAATTCCGAATTTGAAAAAGTATTTTATTGTCCCAAACGATAAACATATTAAATTTTCAGTATCATTGGAGGTTCACATGAAAACAGTTTTCTTATTTTCCGGACAGGGTTCACAGTACCCCGGCATGGGCGCGGAGCTTGCGGAGAAATCCTCTGCGGCTAAGCAGATACTCGAGTGCGGCTCTGATATAATGGGCTTCGACCTCGCGAAGAAGCTAAGCGACTCCACTCCCGAGGAGCTTGCGCAGACCAGACTTTCACAGCCCGCAATTTTCACCACCTCGCTGCTCGCGCTCGCAGCAGCCCGCGAAAACGATATCGACAACTGCGCCGTTGCCGGTCACTCCCTCGGCGAGTACGCTGCGATGTACGCTTCCGGAATGCTTGGCATGGAGGACGCATTCAAGGCTATAAAGCTCCGCTCCGCAGCTATGGCTGAGGCAGCAGAGGCTACCGGCGGCTCCATGGCGGCAATCATCGGCAGCGACAACGAAACCATCGCCAAGGTCTGCGGGGAAGTAAACGGCTTCTGCGCACCCGCTAACTACAACAGCCCGCAGCAGACCGTCATCGCAGGCGAATCAGCAGCGATAGACGAAGCCATTGCAAAGTTCGCAGAAATGGGCAAGCGCGCTGTAAAGCTCGCGGTTTCCGCAGCGTTCCACACCAAACTCATGGCGGGCGCGGCTGAAAAGTTCAAGGGCGAGATCGCCGGATTCCCGTTCAGGGCTCCGACCTGCGATTTCTACTCCAACCTCTACGGCAAAAAGCTGGAGGATTTCTCTGACATGCCGTCCTACCTCGCGGCGCATATCTGCTCTCCGGTCAAATTCGTTGATGAGCTGACCGCTATGCAGGCGGCTGGCATCGAAGCTTATGTTGAGCTGGGTCCGGGCAAGGTACTGACCGGTCTTGTCAAGAAATTCGACCGCGGCGCAAACGCAATGCACGTCGAAAATGCTGAAACCCTCGATAAGGCTATCGCCGCTCTGAAGGGTTGAGAAAGGCTGAAAGGTAATAACAATATGCGTAAATTCGGAATATTAGGACACCCCCTCGGACACTCCCTCTCCCCGCAGATACACTCCGCACTGTTCGCACTGGACGGAGAAACCGTGGATTACCAGATGTACGACATCGCTCCGGAGGAGCTTCACGACAAGTTCGGATTCCTTGCAACACTGGACGGATTCAACATCACTATCCCGCATAAGGTGTCGATAATCGACTTCTGCGACCGCCTGGACGCAGGCGCGCAGCGTTACCGCTCCGTCAACTGCCTGAAGGTCACAAAGGACGAAAAGGTGGGCTACAACACAGATGTTATCGGCTTCACAAAATCAATTGCGGCGCTGGGAGCTTCTCTTGGCTCCAGGGTGCTGCTAATCGGCTGCGGCGGCGTTGGCAGAATGATGGCGATCGAAACCGCTCTTGAGGGCGGCGACCTGACTATCGCAGCGCTCCAGTCAGACAAGGCGCTCGCCGAGGAAGTCGTCAGGGAGATCAAGGCGCTCAAGCCGGACGCAAAGGTGCAGATCGCGTTCATCAGCGGCGCGGCTCTCGACCGCTGCGACCTGCCGGAGGGCGCGCAGTACGACCTGCTCGTCAACGCATGCCCGGTAGGTATGTACCCCAAGGTCGACAGAATGCCCTGCACTCCCGCAGTGCTCGATGGCGTGAAGTATGTGTTCGACGCGGTGTACAACCCCAAGGTGACGCTCCTCGCAAAGACCGCCCGCGAAAAGGGCGCAAAGGCTATGACCGGCATGGCTATGCTGGTGCTCCAGGCAGTAGCGGCTCATGAGATCTGGGACAACGCCTCCTACAGGACCGAGGATATCAACAAGATAATCTCCGATATGGAGGACCTGATATGACCGCTTCCGTGTACCTCTGCGGCTTTATGGGCTGCGGAAAGAGCCACATCGGTCGGCTGCTCGCGGCGGAGCTGGGACGGGAGCTCGTAGACCTCGACAAGGTGATAGTTGAACGCGAGGGAATGTCAATTCCCGATATATTCGAGAAGTTCGGCGAGCCGCACTTCCGAAGCCTTGAGGCAAAGTATATCCGGGAACTAAGCGGCGGCTACATCGTCGCGACCGGCGGCGGCGCCCTCATCAACGACAAAACTGCGGAATTCGCGCGGGAGAGCGGCATTTCGGTGTACATCAACACTCCGTTCGAGGTGTGCTATGAGCGCATAAAGAGCGATACCAACCGCCCGCTTGTCGTGAACAACACTCCGGAACAGCTCCGGCAGCTTTACGAAACCCGCGCCGCTATCTACCGCCGCAATTCCATGTACATGGTGAACGGCAACGCCCGGGATTCAGTTATCTGCGGCGAGATAATCAAGCTGGTGAAGTGCTTTGAAGCTAACGGGCTGAACTGAATTCTGAAAGGGCTGTTTCAGCCCTTTCTTGCATGTCTGATAAAGGAACTTAATTTGAAAGGACAATAATGGTAGTAATCAACGTTAAAATAGTATCCATGGCGAAGAGCGCCGCATACGACAGCGACTGCGGCTTTGTGCGCTGCGAGGACGGGATTTTCACTGAAACGGGCGATATGTCCGGGTACGCTCCGAGGTCCGGCGAGGAGGTCATTGACGGAACCGGGCTGACTCTCTACCCCGGTTTTATCGACGCCCACTGCCACCTCGGCATGTGGAACGACGCACTCTGCTTTGAGGGCGAGGACGGCAACGAGGACACCGACCCCTCCACCCCACACCTCCGCGCCATCGACAGCGTGAATCCGATGGACAGGTGCTTCGGGGACGCGGTGAACGCCGGAGTTACCTCCGTATGCACCGGAGTAGGCTCTGCGAATCCCATCGGCGGTTCCTTTATTATAATGAAAACCTGGGGCAGCAAGCGCGTGGACAATCTCATCGTGAAATCCCCTGCTGCAATCAAATTCGCCCTTGGCGAGAATCCCAAGAACACCTACAACGACCGCGACGAAACTCCCGTCACGCGCATGGCTACCGCCGCGATAATCCGCGAGCAGCTTATCAAGGCGAAGCGCTACAGCGAGGATATCGAGGAATACGAACGCCTGAAAGGCACCGACGACGAGGTATCACGTCCGGATTTCGACAT
>CAKSHG010000045.1 GCA_934456315.1 uncultured Oscillospiraceae bacterium
CAAATGAACAGTATGTTCTTGGTGTTGATCTGAATGAACTCCTGGTGAGGGTGCTTTCTTCCGCCCTGGGGAGGTACGTTCGAAATAGTTCCCTCGACGATCTTCAGCAGCGCCTGCTGAACGCCCTCGCCGCTTACATCGCGGGTGATGGAGGTGTTCTCGCTGCGCCTGGAGATCTTGTCAATCTCGTCGATATAGATTATGCCGCGCTCGGCAGCCTCGATGTCGTAGTCAGCCGCCTGGATAAGGCGGAGCAGGACGTTTTCAACGTCCTCGCCGACGTAGCCCGCCTGGGTCAGCGTGGTGGCGTCCGCGATGGCGAACGGTACATTCAGCAGCTTTGCCAGCGACTGCGCAAGCATGGTCTTACCAACGCCGGTAGGACCGAGCAGCAGCACGTTGGACTTCTGAAGCTCGACCTCGTCGTCCGCTTCCTCGTCGTTGAGGAAAGTCCTCTTGTAGTGGTTGTAAACGGACACGCTGAGAATCTTCTTCGCCTCGTCCTGTCCGATGATGTACTGGTCGAGATAAGCCTTGATCTCCTCGGGCTTCATAAGCTCGCTGCCGCTGGAGATGAAGTCGGACTTGCTGTCGGACACAGCCGACGGAACGCGTCCGGGCTTGATGTCGCCGCTTTCCACAAGCATGTTGTAGGAAGCGAGCACGCACTCGTTGCAGATCACGGATTTCTCGCCAAGACCTCCGTAGAGGATCCTGCGGACTTTATCCTCGCTCTTTCCGCAAAAGGAGCAAACCATCATAATATCTGTATTCCTCTCAAATAGCGAAGCACCCGGAAAGCGTCAGCCCTCCGGGGCGTTCCTGGTAAATTACTTGATATCCGCTCTGTTCCTGTAGACCTTATCGATAAGACCATACTCAAGCGCCTCGTCGGCGGACATGAAATTGTCGCGCTCGGTGTCGCGGCAGATGGTTTCGTAGTCCTTGCCGGTATTGTCGCTTAGGATACGGTTCAGACGTTCCTTGGTCCTCTGGAGATAGTTGGAGTGGATCATGATGTCAGTTACCTGACCGGAAAGGCCGCTGCCGGAAATGAGCGGCTGGTGGATCATGATCTCACTGTTGGGGAGGGCGATACGCTTGCCCTTTGCGCCGGAAGAAAGCAGGAAAGCGCCCATCGACGCAGCCATACCGGTGCAGATAGTGGAAACATCGCACTTGATGTACTGCATGGTGTCGTATATCGCCATTCCGTCGGAAACAGAACCTCCGGGGCTGTTGATATACAGGTAGATATCCTTGTCCGGATCCTGACCCTCAAGATAGAGGAGCTGCGCGACTACAACGCTTGCGGTCGCGGAATTGACCTGATCGTGCAGAAGAATGATACGGTCGTTGAGCAGTCTGGAGAAGATATCGTAGGAACGCTCTCCGTGATTGCTCTGCTCTACTACATAAGGAATATAAGCCATAAAGCTCCTTTCCCCGCTTGCGCGGCTGCAATATGCCATTTCCATAAAGATACGCAAGCTGTCTGTGCGAAGCCGCCCAGACAGCCATCGTATTGCCGTAATTACTCTGTTACTTCTTCGATCTTAGCGGAATCGCGAACGAGGTCGAGAGCCTTTTCGATCTTGAGGTCGTTCCTGATAGCGTCAGCAGGAACGGCAGCCTTGATCTTGTCAGCCTCCATCTTGTACTGCTCTGCCATATCAGCGTATTCCTTCTCTACGTCCTCATCGGAAACGGTGATGTTCTCGAGCTCTGCGATCTTCTCGAGTGCAAGGCGCAGGTCTACCTGGCGCTTAGCTACCTCGGTGAAGTTAGCTCTGAACTGATCCATGGTAACGCCGGTATACTTGAGGTAATCCTCGATGCTGATGCGGTTTCTTGCGCTCCACTCGCGAGCGATGTCGTCGATACGGCGCTGGTACATTACCTGCGGAACCTCTGCCTTCATCTTGCCGATGACAGCGTCAACGAGCGCGTTGTCGAGGTTTGTGGCAGCCTCGTCAGCAGCGGACTTCTCGAGCTTGGTCTTGATGTCAGCCTTGTACTCGTCGAGGGTGTCGAACTCGCTTACGTCCTTAACGAACTCGTCGTCAACGTTCGGAAGCTCCTTGCCCTTGATCTCGTGCAGCTTGCACTTGAATACAGCGGGCTTGCCTGCGAGGTTCTCTGCCTGATAGTGCTCGGGGAATGTAACGTTAACGTCGAACTCCTCGCCGATGTTCTTGCCGGCAACCTGCTCCTCGAAGCCGGGGATAAAGGAACCGGAACCGAGCTCCAGCGGGAACTTCTCGCCCTTGCCGCCCTCGAAAGCTACGCCGTCAAGGAAGCCCTCGAAGTCGATAACAGCGGTATCGCCGATCTGTGCTGCCCTGTCCTCAACGGAAATGCTTCTTGCATTTCTGTTGCGTACCTTTTCGATCTCAGCGTCAACAGCAGCGTCATCTACATTCTTGGTCGTTTTCTTAACTTCTAATCCTTTATAATCAGAAATTTCTACTACCGGCTTTGTGATGATGTCAGCCTTGAACTTTACGCCGTTCTCCTTGCTGACGTCAACGACCTCGGTGTTCTCAACGTCAACAACGTCAAGACCGGTCTTTTCAACAACTGCGGCGATGTTCTGGTTGTACAGGCTGTTTACAGCGTCCTCGAAGAATACGCTCTCGCCGTACTGTGCCTCGATGACCTTGCGGGGAGCCTTGCCCTTACGGAAGCCGGGAACGGTGATGTTCTTCTTTCTCTTGTTGTAAGCTGCGGAGATCGCATTCTCAAACTCCTCTGCGGAGAAAGAGAACTCGATAGCTGTAGTATTAGTCGCTGTGTTGTTCTGGGAAATGATTTCCATGGTGTTATATTCCTTCCTTGTCCAAGTGGACGTTTTTTTCATATCCGCATTAGCTGCGGTCAATTAAAACCGGGTCAAAACCCACACCGTCGGCGGAAACCAGACGGTAATCTATTCCGTTCCTGACGCCGTTGATGGAGCCCCTTATGCTCGGACCGTGAAGATGTGCGTAGTAGCACCGCTTCACGCCGTAGCGCTGGAGCACATCGGTCAGATAAACGTTTTCCTCCGCACGGTAGATCGGCGGATAATGTATGAAAGCCACAAGCTCGCCCCCGAGCCTGACGCCCTCCTTCAGGGACGCCTCAAGACGACCTGCCTCGCGAAGCAGCACCTTCATATCCGGCTTTTCGCCGTTCTCGCTTATCCAGCCCCTGGTGCCGCAGATCGACATTCCCTCGACGAGATAGGCATTATTGAAAAGAAACCGTATCGAACTGAACCCGTTGTCACTGACGAACTTCGTTATCTTGTTCATCGTAGACCACCACAGGTCGTGGTTGCCCTTGACAAATATCTTCTGACCGCGGAGCCTTGAATGAATGAACTCCAGGTCCTTGTAGCTT
The DNA here is from genome assembly GCA_934456315.1 of uncultured Oscillospiraceae bacterium. Taxonomy (GTDB): domain Bacteria; phylum Bacillota; class Clostridia; order Oscillospirales; family Ruminococcaceae; genus CAG-115. The sequence continues at coordinate 3,385 of CAKSHG010000045.1, forward strand.
TCCTCGAGCTTCAGCGCCCAGGAATGGTCGCCCAGCAGAACAACCGTATCTTCATCGGTGATCTTGCTGTTCCAGTTGGCCTCGATCTTTTCAACGTGATTGCCCCAGCCAGGGAAAATGTCCATCGGCTTGTCAGTGCCCAGGGATAAATGAAGGTCGCCTATCGTATAAAGCAATGTCAGCCTCCGTTCCGAAATATCAGGACTTCAGGAAGCTGCAAACGACCTCGGGCATCTCCTGCTTTTCAACGGAACCTGTGAAGCGGATCTCCTTGTTCTTGGTCGCAGCAAGGGGAGCGGGCATCTTGGTGCCGGTCTTAGCCTCGAGCTCGGCGATGTTCTGCCACTCGTCCTCGACGGGTGTGCCGCCGACAGCCTCGTAAACAGCTCCGCTGAACTTATAGGGGTTAGCGGTGGAAGCGATGACGGTCTTGGTATCGTCGCCGGTGGCCTTCTTGTAGTCCTCGTAAACCTTGACAGCGACAGCGGTATGCGTGTCGAGCAGGTAGTTGTAATTCTCGAATGTGGACTTGATCTCTGCCTTTGTTTCAGCGTCGGAGCAGCAGCCAGCCCAGAACAGTTCGCTGACCTTCGCCTTTACATCAGCGGAGATCTCGTATCTGCCGTCGGTCTTGAGCTTGCCGAACCAGTCGTTGATAACAGCGTCGTTGTCGCCGGAGAGATGATACAGCAGACGCTCCAGATTGGAGGAGATCAGGATATCCATAGACGGGGAAACAGTGGTGTAGAACTTTCTGTTCCTGTCGTAAACGCCTGTGTTGATGAAATCAGTCAGGACGTTATTGCTGTTGGAAGCGCAGATGAGCTTATTTACCGGGATACCCATCAGCTTAGCGTAGTAAGCCGCGAGGATATTGCCGAAGTTGCCGGTGGGAACGACTACGTTGATCTTCTCGCCGTACTCGATCTCCTTGTTCTTGAGCAGCTCTGCGTAAGTAGAAACATAGTAAACGATCTGCGGTGCAAGTCTGCCCCAGTTGATGGAGTTTGCGCTGGACAGCAGAATGTTGTTCTTTGCGAGCCTGTCAGCGATCGCCTTATCGGTGAAGATTGCCTTAACGCCATTCTGGCAGTCGTCGAAATTGCCCTTTACGGCGCATACGTTGACGTTCTTGCCCTCCTGGGTGGTCATCTGACGCTTCTGCATCTTGCTGACGCCGTCCTCGGGGTAGAATACGGAAATGCTGGTGCCGTCAACGTCCTTGAAGCCCTCGAGCGCAGCCTTGCCGGTATCGCCGGAGGTCGCTACCAGGATAGCGATCTGCTTGCCGTCAACGGTCTTCTTTGCAGAAGTAGTCAGCAGGTAAGGCAGGATCTGGAGCGCCATATCCTTGAACGCACAGGTCGGGCCGTGCCACAGCTCTAGCACATAGGTGCCGGGAATGAGCTTAGCGAGCTCGGCGATGTTGTTGGTATCGAAGTTCTTGTCGTTATACGCAGAATCAACACAGTGACGGATCTCGTCAGCTGTGAAGTCTGTCAGCAGGCGGCTGAAAACTTCGAACGCCCTGTCAGCATAGCTCATGCCGCACATCGCAAGGATCTCGTCCTTGGTCAGCTGGGGAATGCTCTCGGGAACATACAGACCTCCCTCGTCTGAGAGACCCTTAGTGATAGCGTGGGCGCTGGTCACATTCAGGGCAGAGTTTCTCGTGCTTCTGTAATTCATAGTTATCGTCCTTTCATAGACTGATTTTCTGCTAATTGACCGTGTAAACGCAGTCTGCGGAGAAAGCGTCCTCAAAGAAACGGACGTCCACCACCCGGGGAGGCTCCCCGGCAAGCGTCACCTCGGCGATATCGTACCTCGGCTGAAGTCCGGTATCATTATCAGTAAGCCACAGATCCGCCGTCTGAACGATCTTCGCCTGTTTGCGGTTATCCACCGCTTCAAGCCCGGATATCATGCTGCCGCGTTTCCGTGCCTTGACCTCTGTAAAAACCACAAACCCGCCGCATTTCGAAACTACATCGATCTCGCCGCAGCGTCTGTGATAATTTCGCGCAAGTATCTCATGTCCGCGCTGCTGGAGCAGAATGCAGACGGCGTCCTCGCCGAGCCTGCCTTTTGTCTGCTTTTCGCGCTTATCCATTCTGCTCACGCTTTTCGAAGTACTTTTTGAAGAAAGACTTCCTGTGTATCTCACAAAGGCCGTACTCATCGACCGCGGCATAGTGCGCCTTCGTGCCGTAGCCCTTGTGCTTTTCAAAACCGTATTGCGGATATTTTTCCGCCATCTGTTTCATGTATCTGTCCCTGGATACCTTTGCAAGTATCGAGGCTGCTGCAATGCTCGCGGACTTCGCGTCGCCCTTGATAACGTACCGCGTCTGCGCGTCCAGGTCAGGCAGCTGATTTCCATCGACCAGCACCAGCCCGGCTTTCAGACCAAGTCCGTTATAAGCGCGCTGCATTGCCAGGAAATCCGCCTGAAGTATATTCAGGCGCTCGATCTCCTCGACCGAAGCGCTCGCGATGCAGTAGGCACGCGCCTTTGAAATTATCTCGTCGAACAGCGCTTCCCGCTTTTTCTCGGTCAGCTTCTTGCTGTCGTTGATGCCGTCTATGACAACTCCCTCGTCAAACACGACCGCCGCCGCAAACACATCGCCTGCCAGCGGACCTCTCCCAGCCTCGTCGATGCCGCATACCACACCAGATCCCGACCTGATAATGCTGTCAAAGCCGAACAGATCGGTCGGGGTTTCTGCTTCCATCATTGTAAGCTGCTCCGGCTCACTTTGCCGGAAGTTCGAGGGTGATCCTGCCAATTCGTCCACCTCTGTATTCGTCCAGGAACGTCGCAGCTGCACGCTCGGTATCCGGAACGCCTCCGGAAACCAGCATTCCCCGCGACTTCGCGATATCCGTCAGGATATCCGGCTCGCCGGTCAGCTTGTAGCGCGCATTCAGCAGCTCCGGGTACTTTTCCTTCAGCACCTCGCCGAGCGCCCTCGCAAGCGCCTCGGTGTCCATGACATCGTCTTTTATCGCGCCGGTGAAAGCAAGCCGCTGCGCCGCAGTCTGGTCGTCGAACTTCGGCCAGAGTATGCCCGGCATATCCAGCAGCTCGACGTCCTTATCAATGGACACCCACTGCTTTCCACGGGTCACGCCCGGCTTGTCGCCGACCTTGGTCTTTTTTGTTTTCGCCATTCTGTTGATGAACGAGCTTTTTCCCACGTTCGGGATACCGACCACCATCAGTCTTAGCGCCTTGCCGATCATTCCGCGCTTTTTACGGCGCTCGATAAGCTCGGCGAGCAGCGTTTTGACCTCCGGCAGGAACCTGTTGAGTCCCTTTCCGCTGCGGCAGTCGCAGGTGAGCACGCGGATACCGCGCTTCTCGTAATACTGCTTCCAGAGCCGCGTCGCGTTCTCGTCGGCGTAGTCGCACTTGTTCATCAGAATAATGCGGGGCTTATCCTTTACCAGCTCGTCCAGAACCGGATTTCTGCTGCTTTCCGGGATCCTTGCGTCCGTGATCTCCACGAGCGCGTCGACCATCTTCAGATCCGCCTCGATAAGGCGTTTCGTCTTGGTCATATGCCCCGGGAACCACTGGATATTTCCTACATCATTTATAGCCATGTAAAATTCTTTATCGGGAACAGGCGCACGAATGCCCTGCCCATGATCAAATCTGTGTCAACATCTCCGAGCATAAGGCTGCGGCTGTCGAGGGAACGGTTGCGGTTATCGCCCATGACGAACACGCAGTGCTCCGGAACGACATGCTCCTCGCCGGAATGCCGGTCGAGCTTGGCAACAGTCGGAGCCGCGATATATTCCTCGTCCAGCAGCTCGAAATCGCTCTCGCCCGCCTTCTTGAGGAACACCTGTCCATTCTCGAAATCGAACTTGATGGTATCGCCCTCAAGCGCGATGACGCGCTTTATAATTGGCTCGCCATAGTTTCTTGTAGCCTGATTGGGGATACGGTCGGCCTCTAGCACGACTATATCGCCACGCGCGGGCGTATAGAAAAGATTCGTGGAAAGGACCCTGTCGTTGTTCTGTAACGTATTCATCATCGATTCGCCGTCAACGGTTATCGAACGGAAAACGAACAGATTCAGCAAAAGCATTGCAAGTACCGCGTAAACCAGGCTTCCGACCCAGTCGAGCGCACCTGCAAACGGCTTGTACGAAGCCTTTTCAATATCAGAGGCAGCCTCCGCTGCCTTCTCGATCAAAGGACGGTGGTCAGCCTGCTTATTGCTCTCTGACTCCGGCAGATCAGCGCCGGATTTCTCCAGATTCTCGTTATCAGACATTGCACATACTCTTTCTCAATATCCACGCTAAGCCCCGCCGAAGCGGAGCATTGCATGAATGGGGGATTCGGTTTAACGAATTAAACCTTGGACTTGACCTTAGCAGCCTTACCAACTCTGTCGCGGAGGTAGTACAGCTTAGCTCTGCGAACCTTACCGTTTCTAACGAGCTCTACCTTCTCAACTGTCGGAGAATGCAGCGGGAATACTCTCTCGATGCCGCAGCCGTGAGCTACACGTCTAACGGTGAAAGTTTCGTTGATGCCGCCGTGCTTCTTGGCGATAACGGTACCCTCGAAGATCTGGATACGGAACTTCTCGCCTTCCTTGATCTTAACGTGAACCTTTACGAGGTCACCGATCTCGATCTTGGGAGCTTCAGCCTTCATGCTGCCCTGCTCAATGAGTTTTAATGCGTCCATAATTTTCCTCCTGATTTTTCGGACATTCTTGATAACGACCTATTCGTGCACCGAAGTGCCGGGAAAATCCCGATAACAGCGGACTGTCCGTTTTTAATGTTTGGCTCTGTGCCGCGCATTAACACACATTATCCCGCGCGAACGCAGAATAACGGATACTAAATGCTTTAATATTATATCATCTTTAGAGAAAAAAATCAAGTCCTTTTCACAAACATTTCATACAAAATTGCCTAAAAACCCAGGTTTTTTATGTACAGTTCGTCGAATTCCTCGTAAATCAGGTGGGAAACGTCCTCCGCGCCATCGCAGAGGGCGTGAATCCTGCCGAGCAGCTCCGGGTCGGTCAGGCAGGCGATAACGCCCTGCTCCGCCGGGAGCCTGCACCAGCCGTACTTATCCGCGAGCCCGCGCGGGACTGCGCCGAGCCGCGCCATGACCTCCGCGCCGCGCTCCGAGCCGAAGGCCTCCCCGGAAACCACCAGGCGACCGAAGCCGCCCATTTCCGACGCTGCCCCCCCGAAAAGCTCCAGACCGGCGCGTACAGTCGCCTTGTCCGACTGCACGGCGCGGACGTCTGCCTGGGAGATGTAGAAATCCTCGCCTATGTAAAAGAGGTCGCGGTCGGTCATTATACCGTCGCTGTCGAGGGCGCCGGACTGCAGCATCACGCTGACCGCGTTCACTGCCGCAGCTGCGGAAATCCCCATGCTGTCGCCGTCCCCGGCCACGCTGTAGCAGATGGTGCCGTCCTTTTCGCGGTCGAGAAGCTCGATGGCGCCGGATTCCAGAGGCATTCCGCTCTCAAGCGCGGTCGCGTCCAGACCGCCCTTCAGCGGGATATCGGCGAACATCAGCCTGTCCCCGCTGACCGCTCCCATTCGGAGCGACCCGGCGACGTCTGCCGCGATAACGCTCCCCGGCTGCTGCAGCGCAGCCGCGAGCGCCGCCGAGAAATCCCCTCCGACGCTCCCGGAAACCATCGGCAGAAAAACCACCTCGATATCCGGCGCGAGGTACACGTCCGCCGGCTCGAAAAGCTCCTCGACCGCCATCGTGACATCGGCCGGGGCGGCGAAACCGACCCGCTTCACCGCGTTCCCGGGAACGGCGCCCTCCCGGAGCGCCCTGACTATCAGCCCGGAGAGCACCTCCACGGCGTTCTCGTAGGTCAGCGTCACTCCGAAGGTCGCCGCGCGGGCGTAGCGCCTTTCCAGCGCCGCGTCATACAGGACAACGCTCGCGGAGTGCCTCGCTGCAACGCAGGCAAGGACCAGCTCGGCGCTGCGCTCCGAACGGTATTTCTCGAAGATCGTTCTTTCCTTTACCATATTACCTCCCATTTTCTCCTGGCTGAACAGCCAAAAGCCGCCCTTTTTGCGGGGCGGCACAGTCGCTTGTTGAGTTTACTTTAGCAGGATACGCTCGTCGCAGTACTCGCATATCATTATATCGCCGTACTTGCGGAAACTGCGCGGCAGGTAATGCTCTGTCTGGGTGATGCAGCGCGGGTTGGTGCAGCGGCATTCGCGGTGTACCTGCCCGGTCAGCAGCGGATTCGCGGTTATCGTGTTGTTGAGGGTCGTGAGTATCAGCGCCATTCTGACGTACATTCCGCACTTCGCCTGGCGGAAGTACGCGGCGCGGGGGTCGTCGTCTATCTCGACTTCGATTTCGTTGACCCTGGGCAGCGGGTGCATTACTATCATGTCCTTCTTCGCGAGCTGCATTTTCTCGCGGGTGAGGATATAAACGCCCTTCTGCTTTTCGTATTCTTCCCTGCTCGCGAAGCGTTCCTGCTGAATGCGTGTCATGTACAGCATGTCACATTCGCCTATCGCTTCCTCGATGGTGGAAACCTCCTTGAATTCACAGCCGCGGGCGTGGAGAACGTCCTTTATGTACTGCGGGAGCGCCAGCGAGGGCGTTGAAATAAGGATAAACCTGTTGTTCTTGTAGCAGGAAAGCGCCTTGAGGATAGAGTGGACCGTCCTGCCGTACTTGAGGTCGCCGCACAGCCCGACGGTGAGGTTGTCCAGCCTGCCAAGCTCGGTCTTGAGCGTCAGGAGATCCGTCAGGGTCTGGGTGGGGTGGAGGTGACCTCCGTCGCCGGCGTTGATGACCGGGCAGTCCGCCGAGAGAGCCGCCGCCCTTGCGGAGCCCTCCTGGTTGTGGCGCATTACGAGGATATCCGCGTAGTTGCTGACTATTTTGATGGTGTCCTTAAGATTTTCGCCCTTTGACACGGAGGAGTTGCCCGGGTTGTCAAATCCGATGATGCTTCCGCCCAGGCGTATCATTGCGGTCTGGAAGCTCATCTGGGTGCGGGTGGAGGGCTCGTAAAACAGCGTCGCCATGATCTTCCCGCGGCACTTGTCCGCGTAGCTCTCCGGGCGGCGCATGATGTCCTCCGCAAGCTTTACCATTGCGTTCCACTGGGAAACGCTGTAGTCGTCCATGTCAATAAGATGGTTGAATCTCTGGTTCAAATCTATCACCTTTCCTGTTCTTTATTGCATTTATTATACCGCTTTTTCCGATATATTTCAATATCTTTTTTTCATATAGATGATATGTTTTTTCTGCGTTTCGCTTAGACAAGCTGGGTGATGTTCTCCGGCGCGTGCTGGAGCACGTTCACGCAGAGTATCACAGCCAGTGCGATATTGAACAGGTTCGCGATGGTGATGTAGCTGACGCGGGTCTTTTTGCTCTTGAACCCATTGGAAACGAATCCCAGCCACACGCAGGAGATTCCCACCGCAGCGACAAGCACCACAATGACCGCGAGGACGTTCACATCAACGTCCATCAGGTGAGAAATGACCGATATAGTCACGAAATGCGAAAGCGGGACCACCATCAGCGGCAGGGTCGCCCAGACCCACTGCATGCGGTGTCTGCGCCAGAATATCAGCGACATAAGCAGGAATATCCCGGCAATTACTGCACATTCAACAGCCATCGTAACGCTCCTTTCACTAAGCTCATTCAGCCTCTGCGGACCCCGCCTGTACTGTGACCGTACCGCTTTCCCCGTCCGTATCCGCGGCTGCGGAAACCGCTGACGAACTTTCCGGGGTAGGCAGGCTCCAGCCCAGGTCCTTGGACTGCACGAAAAGCAGCGCGGCGAGCGCGCATATCGCAAGCAGCACCACTATCATTATTATATTGAGCACGACAATGCTCCTTGGGAGCTTGGGGCGGTCTGACATCTGAATCCCTCCTGGCAATTAATTATCTCTATTATAGCTCATCGCGCGGAAAATTTCAACCCCTTTTGCGGATTTGTCAAAAATGTTGTGCGGCACAATTCCCGTCTTGACTTAATCCTAAAAAAGATGTATAATAAAAGATACTCAATTCAACAGAAAAGGATACTATATAAAATGGAAAGAATCTATCCAAAGGCAACCGTCACCGAAAAGGGCGAGAAAGCCCTCCGCGGAGGTCACCCGTGGGTCTACGCCGACGAGATAACTGACCTCTCCGGCGAATACGAAAACGGCGGTCTGACCGACGTTTTCAGCCGCAAGGGGCGTTTCCTCGGCACAGGCTACATAAACGACAACTCCAAAATACGCATTCGCGTTATTTCCCGCAACGCCAACGACAACTTCGACCGGGATTTCTACGCACGCCGTATCCGCTACGCGCTGGACTACCGCCGCACCGTCATGGGCGCGGAGGACTTCCGCTGCTGCCGGCTCATCTTCGGCGAGGCTGACAGCTTCCCGGGGCTGACCGTCGACCGCTTCGGCGACGTGCTCGTTACGCAGGTGCTCTCCCTCGGCACGGAGCGCGTCAAGGACACGCTCTATGAGCTGCTGGTGCAGACCCTCGCCGACATGGGAGAGCATATCTCCGCAGTCTACGAGCGCAACGACGTGAAGATACGCGAGCTGGAGGGCATGGAGGAATACAAGGGATTCTGGGCAGGCGGAGCCGGTCTGGGACTTCGCGCCGACCTTTTCGGGATAACTGAAATAACCGAGAACGGCATAAAATACACCGTGGACTACATCAACGGTCAGAAAACCGGATTCTTCCTCGACCAGAA